>DATMZL010001168.1:0-3500 GCA_035607075.1 Polyangia bacterium | reverse complement strand
CCAGTTCTCCGAGTGGGCGCACGACCGGAGCGTCGACTGGCACCTGCTGGGCGGGGAGCCCTACCACATCCAGTTGATGAGCTTCATCGCGGAGCTGAACCGCCTGTACGCAGCGGTCGCGCCGCTGCACGTGCACGACGTCGGCCTGGCCGGGTTCGAGTGGGTCGACGCCGACGACAACGAGAACAGCGTGTTCTCGTTCCTGCGCAAAGGCTCGACGCCTGGCGACGTCGTGCTGTGCCTGTTCAATTGCACGCCCGTGCCGCGCCACGACTATCGCGTCGGCATCCCGCTGGGCGGGCGCTGGCGCGAGCTGCTCAACAGCGACGCGGCGGCGTTCGGCGGCAGCGGCATGGGCAACCTCGGCGGTGTCACCGCCGACCGCTTCGGCATTCACGGCCGACCCGCGTCGCTGCGGCTGACGTTGCCGCCGCTGGCCGCGGTCTACCTGACGCCCGACCGGGGCTGAGTTGGCGCGAGGGGAGCCGCCGAGCTCTGCTCGGCGCGTACCATCGCGGGAGGGTTTGGGAACCTCCCGGGGTTCCCATCTCAGTTGACCGATCGCGGGTCGTGAATAGAAGAGGCCGCCGTGGAAAACGCGCAGCCGATCGGGGAAGACACGGTCATTTACGGGTGCAGCCATTGCGGCGGGATGAACCGGATCCTGCGTTCGCGCCTCGGCGATGACCCGGTGTGCGGGCGCTGCAAGGAGAAGGTGTTCCCGCGGCGACCGGTGACGATCACCGACGCGAACTGGAAGAAGGAAGTCGACGAATCCCCGATCCCGGTGCTGGTCGACTTCTGGGCGCCGTGGTGCGGGCCCTGCCGCGCGGTCGCGCCGATGCTCGAGGCGCTCGCGGGCGAGCGCGCCGGCAAGCTGAAGATCGCGAAGCTGAACGTCGACGAGAACCCACGCAGCGCCGCGCGCTTCCAGGTGCAGGCGATCCCGACCATGATCCTCTTCCGCGGCCCGCTGCAGGTCGATCAGATCCGCGGCGCGGTGCCCAAAGCCACCCTCGAAGCCCACCTCGCCCGGATCCTTTGATGCTTCTGATCCCCTCTCCCGCTTGCGGGAGAGGGCAAGCCTTGCGAGCGGCGACGTTCGAACGCGCGCCTTACTCGAACCTCACCTCCAACCCGATACCCACGCCCCAGGTCCGCGCCGCCGCCTCGCGGTTCATGTCCGGAAACATGAACCACGTACGCAGATCGACGTTGCGGGCGGTCGCCCAGCCCATCCCGAAGCCGAACGGGTAAGCGATGTGGCCGCCCGGATTCTCCACGCGCAACCCGAGCAGCGGCCCCAGCCAGAAGTTGTACGCGGCCTGGATCCAGATGTGCAGCGGAACGCTGACCGCGGTCACCGTCGGATCGTGGAAGATCACAGGGACAAAGAGGCCGGTGTCGAAACGCACCGGCCCGGCGCGCAGCGCGATCGGCAGGCCGAACATCAACCCGAAGCGGGACTGCGCTTCGATGGGCAGGTAGAAACGCAGCTCCAGGCCCAGCTCGGCGGCGTAGCTGCGCGCCACCGACCAGCGCAGCTTGATCTCGGGGTTCGAGACGTTGTCGTGCTCCGTTCCGTAGGTCTCGGTCTCGAACGGCCGCCCGTACCAGTCCGCCTGGGTCGCTTGGCCGCCGTTGTCGAGGCGGAAACCCATGCGGAAGCCGAGCTCGAAGTTGTAGGCGATGCCGGCCCGCAGCTCGAGGTTGAGGCCGAAACCGGCGTCGTCGTTGGGGGTCGGCGGCCGGTGGCCATAACCCAGACCGAAGTCGACAGCCACGTCGTGGCGCGGAAGCGTCAGCCCGCGGTAAAGCCACGGCGCCGCAGCCGAAGCGTTAGACGTCCAGACGAAGGTCGCCGCGAGCATCGACACGAGCGCGGCGCCCACCACGCGTGCAGAGCGGTGCATGGCCGGGTTATACCTCCGCCGTGAGCGATCTTGTTCAGCTCCGACGGGCGGGCGCGAAAACCGCGTCTCCGTCAACTGAGACGACGCGCAAGGTCTATCTCGAGACGTACGGCTGTCAGATGAACATCGCCGACAGCGATCTGATGTTGGGGCTGCTCGATCGCGGCGGTTACGCGCGCACGGACGATCCCGCCGACGCCGATCTGATCCTGATCAACACGTGCGCCGTGCGCGAGAAAGCCGAGGAGCGCGTGTTCGCGCGCGCGAGCATGCTGGGTCACGGCAAGGCGCGCCCCGACGTCGTCCTGGGCATCACCGGCTGCATGGCCGAACACCTGAAGGACGAGATCCGCCGCCGCGCGCCCTACGTCGACGTCGTGATCGGCCCCGACGGTTACCGGCGGCTGCTGGACAGCGTCGAGGAAGCGCGCACCGGCCGCGCCGTCACCGACACGCGCCTCGATCGCGACGAAACGTACTCGGGGCTGGATCCGATCGCCGCCGACGGCGTGATCGGCCACGTGACGATCCAGCGCGGCTGCGACAAGTTCTGCACGTTCTGCGTGGTGCCCTACACGCGCGGGCGGGAACGGGGCGCGGCGCCGCGCGAGATCCTGCGCCAGGTGCGGGCGCTTGTCGCGGCGGGCGTGAAGGAAGTGCAGCTGCTCGGTCAGACCGTCAACTCGTACCGCTGGGAGGACGTCGGCTTCGCGGCGCTGCTGCGCGCGGTCGCGGCCGTCGACGGCGTCGAGCGCGTCCGCTTCACGTCTCCCTACCCGCTGGACTTCGCCGACGACGTCGTCAGGGCGATCGCCGAGACGCCGAAGGTCTGCAAGCACGTGCACCTGCCGCTGCAGAGCGGATCCGACGCGGTGCTCGAGCGCATGCGCCGCGGCTACGACTTCGCGACGTTCCGCGCGCTCTACGCCAAGCTGCGCGCGGTACCCGGCATCGCCATCACGACGGATCTGCTGATCGGTTTTTCCGACGAGAGCGAGGAGGAGTTCCGCGCCACGGTTCGCGCGCAGGAGGAGCTGCGCTTCGACGGCGCATTCACCTTCGCGTACTCGGAGCGCGAAGGGACGTACGCGGCGCGCAAGATGCCCGACACGGTGTCGGCAGAAACCAAGCAGCGCCGGCTGGCGGAGGTGATCGCGCTGCAGCAGCGGATCACCGGCGAGATCATGGCGGCGCAGGTCGGCAAGCGCGAGCGCGTGCTCGTCGAGCAGGTGTCGAAGCGATCGCCCGACGAGCTGATGGCGCGGACCGACGCCTTCCGGACGGTGATCATCCCGGCCGCGCCTGGGGTCGCGCCGGGCGGGCTTGTCGACGCGACGATCGTCCGCGCGACGACCGCGACGCTGTTCGGCAGCGTGGTGTCACCCTCTTCACCGTAGGACTGCGGCGTGGCCGATCTGTCGGAGAACCCGTTCGCGCTGCTGTCGCTGATCGCGGCGCCCGCGGTTCTGACGAACGCGGCGTCCGTGCTGGTGATGAGCACGACCAACCGCTTCCTGCGCGCCAGCGAGCGGATGCGCGCGCTCGCCGTGCGCGTCGAGGAGAAGCGGATCACGCCCGGGCTGCTCG
>DATMZL010001208.1:0-2970 GCA_035607075.1 Polyangia bacterium | reverse complement strand
GGAGAGCCGTGCGGGCAGCGGCCGCCGGATCACGACGCGCCCGTACGAGAACGGCACGAAGAAGTCGCGCTCGGCGACGAAGCCGGGGATCAGCGCCTGCGCGCCGCCGGTCGCCATGTCGAGCAGCACCGGATGAAATGGAAAGCTCGCGAGATCGCCGACGAACGCCTCGGGCAGCGCCAGATCCACCAGCGCTTCGCCCGCGCCGAGACCGACGCGCACGACGTTCGCCCAGCGCGGGCCGAAGTCCATGAACGACTGTTCGAGAAAACCGTGGCTGGTCTTGCCAGGCGTCGGGCAGCGCGCTCGGATCGCGACAACGTCCGCGCGCGCGGGCTCCGGGGCGTCGACGACCGCGCCCGCCGCTGTGACGTGCAGGTCGATCTCGCCGCCGCTGCTGCTCTCGATAGCGATCTGACCGTCGCGTTTGTCGACGGTGAGGCGCAACGTCCGCGGCGCGCCTGGCTTGACGACGAACGGCGACAGGCAGACGACGTCGCGCAGTTCCACCGCGCGCCCGGCGGGGCAGGGCGGTCCCGCCTCGAGCGCCGACCGGATGATCTCGAGGAGGCCGGTTCCTGGGATCAGCGCGTCGCCGCCGCGAATCACGTGCTCGCCGACCAGCCAGTGCTTTTCGCGGCTGAACTCCGCGGTGTACGCGCGCTGCTCGGCGGTGTCAGAGACGCGCTCGAGACGCCACGGCTCCGTGCCGCGCGGGATCGCGCGCGCGGGCGCTGCCGTCGCCTTCGATTCCGGCGTCGCCGTCTTCTGCGATCGCTCGATCCAGTGGCGCTTGCGCTCGAACGGGTAGGTCGGCAGCGGCACCCGCCGGCGGCGCTGATTCTCGTAGAAAGCCGCCCAGTCGACGTCGACGCCCTGGGTCCACATCCGGCCGATCGCCCCCAACAGAAACGTGAGGGCGGACTCCGGCTCGCCTGGATGCGGCAGCGTCGAGATGGCGCGCGCGGCGGCGCCGAACTGCGCGCGCGCCAGGCTGGTCAGCGTGCGGCCCGGCCCGACCTCCAGCAGCAGGCGCGCCGGATCGGCGGCCAGCGTCGTCAGGCCCGCCGAGAACTTCACCGTGTGCCGGAGGTGGTCGACCCAGTAGCGCGGGTTCGTCGCCTCGGCGGCCGTGATCCAGTCGCCCGTCAGGTTGGAGACGTAGCGGCGCTGCGGCGCGCGGAACGGAATCGTCCGGCAGTGCCTCTCGAACGCGGGAAGGATCGGCGCCAGCATCTCCGAGTGCGCCGGCACCGCGATGTGGATGCGGACGCTCTCGATGTCGCGCTCGGTGAGCGCCTTCTCCAGCGCCGCGATCGATTCGTTCGCGCCCGATACGACGCAGAGCTCGGGCGCGTTGACGGCCGCCACGGACAAGCCCGGCCAGGTCCGCCCCTCCTCGAGCAGCCGTCGCACCTCCGCCTCGCCGAGCTGGATGCTCAGCATCCCGCCGGGCGCGACGGTCTCGAACAGCTGGCCGCGGACGTAGACCAGTCCCAGCGCTTGTTCGTACGTCAGCACGCCGGCCAGGCAAGCCGCGACGTACTCGCCCATGCTGTGCCCGATCATCGCGTCCGGCTTGATGCCCCAGGCGAGCAGCAGCGACGCGAGCGCGTACTGCGTGACGAACAGCGTGGGCAGCGCCAGCGTCGGCGCGACAAGCCGCTCGCGCGCCGCGGCCAGTGCCGCCGGCGCCGGATAGAGCAGCGGCATCACGTCGATGCCGGCCGTCGCCTTCATGTGCGCCGCGCCCTGATCGATGACCGCGCGGAAGCGGGGCTCGTGCAGGTAGAGATCCGCGCCCATCCCCGGGTACTGCGCGCCGCCGCCCGCGAACGTGAACACGACGGGCGGCGCGGCGCGCACCGGCCCCTGCGTGAAGACGCGGGCCGGCGCGCGTTCGCGCAGCGCGGCCGCGAGCTCCTTGCTGTCGCCGCCCACGACGGCGCGCCGGTGCGTGAACGCCTTGCGGCCGACGGCGAGCGTGTAAGCGGCGTCGGCGAGCTCGGCGGGCGCGGCGATCGCCAGATGGTCGGCCAGGTTCGCCGTCGCCGCGTCCAGCGCTGTCGCCGTCCGGGCTGACAGCAGCAGCAGCTCGGCGGGCCGCGAAGAAGACGTCGCTTGCGACGCGGCCGCGGCGGGCGCCTCCTCGATCAGCACGTGCGCGTTCGTTCCGCCGGCGCCCAGCGCGGTCACGCCGGCGATGCGCGGCCCGGGCCCCGGCCCAACGAAAGGCTGTAGCGTCGTGTTGATGACGAACGGGCTGTCCGCGAGATCGAGATCGACGTTCGGCTTCGCGTAATTGATGTGTGGCGGGATCTGCTTGTGGGTCAGCGCCAGCACCGTCTTGATGAACGCCGCCATCCCGGCCGCCTCGCCGAGGTGACCGATGTTGGCCTTCACCGAACCGAGGCCGCAGAAGCCGCGCTTGTCGGTCGACTCGCGGTAGGCCTGCGTGAGCGCCTTGACCTCGATCGGATCGCCGATGACGGTGCCGGTCCCGTGCGCCTCGACGTAGCCGACCTGGTCCGCCGCGACGCCCGCCACCGCCAGCGCCTCGGAGATCACGCGCGCCTGGCCCCCGACGCTGGGCGCGAGGAACCCGACCTTGCCCGCGCCGTCGTTGTTGATGGCGGAGCCGCGGATCACCGCCAGCACGCGATCGCCGTCCGCGACAGCGTCGGACAGGCGCTTGAGCAGCACGCAGCCGGCGCCGCCGCCGAACAGCGTGCCGGTCGCGTTGTCATCGAACGGCCGACAGTGGCCGTCGCGCGCCAGGATCTCGCCCTCGCGCGCGACGTAGCCGCGGTCCTGCGGCAGCACGACTGTGGAGGCGCCCGCGAGCGCCATGTCGCATTCGCCGAGCAGCAGGCTCTGGACCGCCATGTGAATCGCGACCAGCGCCGACGAGCACGCCGTCTGAACGTTCACGCTCGGCCCGCGCAGATCGAACTCGTACGACACGCGGGT
>DATMZL010001109.1:0-2515 GCA_035607075.1 Polyangia bacterium | reverse complement strand
CAACGCGCCGAGCCCGATCCCGACCGCGATGCTGAGCCCCTTGCTGTGCTGCACTTCCTGCGACATGGTTTCGTGATGCGTCTGGACCGCCCAGAGTTCGTACGCCGCGACGCCGCCCAGCACGCCCGCCCAGGCCCACCGGCCGGGATGTGACGGCTGCGCCGCGCACGGCACCGCGACGAGCAGACACAGCAGCAGGAGCACCGCCCTCACGCCGGTTGCTCCAGTGGCTCGTAATACGCCTTCATCGGTGGATGCCTCTGAAGAAGCCTTCCGCGCAGCGCTGTTCAACGTCTGACCACAGCACCGACTGACAGCCGGCATCACTGTGAAACACGCCGCCGGCCGCGAACACCCCGCACGCCACACCTAAGCGTTCAAACCGCGCCACGTCCGTCGAGCGATCCCCACGCGGTGCCGCCGCCGCCCCCATCGGTTCGCCAATCCACACCGGCCGCGGGCCGTCGTGCGCCCGGATCTCTTCAACCGTTTGCGGGACGGTGACGTCCCACTTGTCCGGATTCCGTGAGGGATGGAAGTCGAGCACGTCGCCCCAGCCCGCCGGCGCGAACTGGCCGTCGACAAACGATCCGCACGAGACAATCGGGGCCTTCGCGGGCTTGCTGAACGCCTTTGGGTCGACACCGTTCTTAAACCACTCGTTCACGAGCTCGCAGACCACCACGTTCGGCTCGTCCGCCAGCACGTCACAGCAGGCGTGCCAGTGGCCGTGGACGTCGAAGCCTGACCGGAGGAGTTGCACGTCCGTGCAGGCGGTAAAGTGCAGCCACTCGCCCTGTCCGGCCAGCCAGCGGGCATACCGGCGCAAGCCGTCGTAGTAGTCGCCGAAGTCCCTGGGATCGAGCGGGAACAAGTTGACGCATGTCCCGAAGACGCGCGGGCCTTGTGAGCCCGCCGCCTTCCGCTGCTGCGTCAGTGCCGTCAGATCCTCCCCGTGGAGGAATCGTTGAAACGCGCGGAAGTCGCTCGAGAGACCCAGCGCCACCTTGCGGCCAGACGCATCCACGAAGCAATCCGACGCCAGCGAGAGCCGGCCCTTCGTCCACGGCAAGGGTGAGTCCGTGTCCGCGTAATAGAGCACGATCGGCTCGGTCGCTTCCGGTGGTTTGACCGGCGGCAGGTCGGCTTCCCACGTTCCAGGGCTCGGTGGCACGATGACCCGCAGGAACCGCGTCGACGCCGCGTACGTGATCGTGGCCCCGCCACTGGCTGAATCGGGCAGCGAGAACACCGCCTTCCCACCGCCCATCGCTGCCAGATAGGAGCTGCCGCTATCGGTCAGGAGGATCGGTACATCGCCGTGCGGATCGCCGACCACATTGATGTTGACCGTCTTCATCGCCGTGCCCATTTCACGACGCCCGCCCGTCGCGCGTCTTCAAAATAGCCTTCGCCACGCGCCAGCCGATGAAGAGACCGAGCATCAGCGGATAGCTGATCACCGACACCACGGCAAAGAACAGGGTCATTTCTGCTCCATGATCCGGTCGAGTTTCAGATTGATCAGGGTGAGGGATTCTTTGAGGGCGTCGTACTTGGTCTCCAAGACCGACACCCGCGCGTTCACCGCGCCATACACGAGCATCACGCCCACAATCCACGCGACAATTTGCAGCGCAATTGCCGGGTCGACCTTGATCCGTCCGTTGCCGTTCGTCTCAGCCATTCGTCTCGTCCCCGAACCGTTTTCGGTATCGCGTCTTGGCGGACCCGATCTAGGCTCTGTGGAGCCGGCGGGGCCGTATGTCACGTACGGGTCTGTCGGTCAGGCTTCCGGACGTCGAGCAGGACGTTCGGAGGCCGCCTCTTCGTCTCCTAGTCGTAGGTGCCGGCATTGATCGCGTTCACGATCGCCGTAAACACCTGCGCCTCCGTCAAGGCACTAAACGTCGTCGTCGGCTGCGTCCGCAAGGTATTGATCTGCTGCACCGTCAATCCCACAATCGCCCTGAGGATCTTGCGGAGCGCCGGATCCGTCTGGAACGCCGACACCGCCCCACCGCGCGCGCGCATGGTGTCATCACTGTTCGCCGCCGCCGCGAAGGCCGCGATTTCTGGAGCCGTCGCATTTCGGAGTACCGAGCCGTCAAAGACCTTGGGGACCGCCAGATCGGTCCCGTTCGGCGCCGCTGGATTCACCACGGCCGCGAAATAGGCGGACTCAATCGCCGACCCGTACGCCAGGTCATCGCGCGTATTCGCCGAGACGACTTCTCCACTACTCTTGCGATAGAGGAAGGTCATTGTCCTAGGATCCGACGTAGCCGCCGCCCAACACGATCCCCTTCAGGGACATATTGGCGTTGGTCACTGTGCCGCCCGTCGTGGTCACAATCTCGATATTCGCCGCCGTGCGGACCAGCGCATTGATCGATCCCTCGTTGCAGAACCCGACCGCGAGCGCGCTATTGCCAGATGTCGGCGTGATCGGTAACGCGAGTTTGGCCGCAGATCCGTTCGCCGTGGAGGTATACGTCACGTCCAGCGAGATATT
>DATMZL010001368.1:0-4853 GCA_035607075.1 Polyangia bacterium | reverse complement strand
CCTCGCGGCCCAGCGCCAGGTGCCCCTCGGCGTCGCGATCGAACGGGACGCCGAGCTCGTCGGCGAACGAGAGGATGTGCTCGGGCGCCTCGCGCGCGCAGATCTCGACGATGTCGCGGTGACAGAGCCCGTCGCCCACGCGCAGCGTATCGTCGACGTGCGTGGCGATCGCTTCGCTGTCGTCGCGATCCAGCGTGCCCGCCACGCCGCCCTGTGCGTAGGCCGTGTTCGCGTCGGCGGGCGCGCGCTTGGTCGCCACGACCACGCGCCCGTGCTCGGCCGCGCGCAGCGCGAAATAGAGGCCCGCCAGGCCCGACCCGAGGACCAGGTAATCGGTCTCGATCACGGGCGCAATCTAGCGCGCCGGTTCGAGGATCGCGAGGCCGGAGACGCTGCCGGCGAAGACGTGATTGCCCGCGACCGCGAGGGACGTGATGTCGCCGAGCGAGAAAGGCGTCGTGGGCGCCCAGGGCAGAACCGCGCCGGTCGTGCGTGACACCGCCGCCAGGCCATCGCGCGCTTGACCGCCGACCTGGTTGAACATGCCGCCCAGATAGACGATGTCACCGACGATGGCCATCGCGTTCACCGCGCCGTTCGCGTCGGGGTTCCACGGGAGCGCCGTCGCTGTCGTCGGATCGAGCGCGGCGACGCGGTTGCGTTGCGTGCCCGCGATCGTCGTGAAGGTCCCGCTCACGTAGACGGCGCCGCCGCTGATCACGAGCGCGCGCGTCGCGTTGTTCGGGCGCGGATTCCAGGTCGCCAGCGCTCCGGTGGTCGCGCTGACGGCGGCGAGCCCGGCGCGGTTCTGATCGCCGACGATCGAGAAGCTGCCCGCGAAGTAGACGACGCCGCCAGCGACGGCGATCGCGGCTGGTGTCATGCTGAGGGGCGCGACGCCGATCCCGGGCACCGGGTCCCAGGGCTTGCGCGCACCAGTGGCTGCATCGAAGGCCGCAAGCCCGGTGTTGCCGGTACCGGCGACGTTCTGGAATTCACCGGCGACGAAGAAGGTGTCGGCCGTGCCGGCCACGGCGACCGACTGGGTAGCGGCCAGCGTCCACAGGTTCAAGCCTGTTTGCGTGTCGACCGCTCGCGCGCGCGGGCCGGCGAGCAGCAGGCGGTTCCCGCTCAGGCCGACGTTGAAGACGTTGAGAAGGTCGTTCCCGAAAGAGACCACCGTCGATCCCGTCGTGCCGTCCAGCGCCGCGATTCCGCCCGTCGCGACGGAGCCGCCCGTTCCCATCGCGAGCAGCGTGCCGCCGGCGTCGATCAGGGTGTCGACCGTCGCCCAGTTCCACGCGTTGGGCGGCAGCCACGGCGCGACCGCGCCGGTGGACGGCGCGAGCGCCACGAGACCCGTGCGCGATTGGCCGCTCACGCTGGTGAAGTTGCCGCCGACGTAGACGGCATTCGCGTCCGCGGCGACAGCCTGGACGGGGCGCGGCGACCCAACGGCGAGCGGCGCGATCGGCAGGTACCCGCCCTGGGTCCCCGCCGTCCACAGCACGTCTCCGGTGGTGGCGTCGAAGGCGCCCACGCCGTCGTAAAGCTGACTGGCGGCGCCGACCCGGGCGACGTTCTGGCCGACGAGGTAGGTCGCTGTGCCGCGCACGGCGAGGGCGCTGACGCCGAGGAAGAAGCCGTCGCCGTCGAAGCTGCGGTTCGGATTCCAGGCGGTCGGTGCCGCCGTCGCCGCGTCGACGGCCGCCGCGCCCGCGCGCGCGAGCCCGCCGACGTGCGTGAACGTGCCGGCGAGATAGATCGTCGAGCCGCTCGCGGCCATCGCCGTGAGGTTGCCGTCGATGACGGGAGCTTGCGGCTGGAGGGCGCCGGTCGTCACGTCGAGCACGGCCAGATTCACGCGCGCGGCGTCACCCAAGCTCTGGAACTTGCCGCCGACGTAGAGCATGTTGCCGGCCACCGCGAGTGACGAGATCGTTCCCTTGTCGGACGGCAGGTCGGGCGGCGTGAACGTGCGCAACGCACCCGTCGTGGCGTCCAGCGCTGCGACCTGCCAGGGCACCGCATTGGCGACGCCGGCGGCGTACAGCACGCCGCCCGAGAGCGCCAGCGCCTTGACGGCGAAGTCCGCGGGTGGAGTGAACGCGCCGTCGATCGAGCCGTCGCCGCGCACGTGCGCCAGGTAGTCGCGATACGTGCGGCCGTCGTCGACGGTGACGTTCGCGCCGCCGATGTAGAAGCCGCCCATTCCGTCCGCGACCGCCGCGGTGGCCGTGCCCGTGACACGGGCGGGCCAGGCGCGCGCGGCGCCGGCGGCGGCGTCGATCGCCGCGAGCTGGTAAGGCGGTCCGAGGGACTGGAAGGCCCCGCCCGCGTAAACGGTGGTGTCCGACGCGACAAGCGCGTTGATGCGTCCGAAGTACGCCGGGTACCGCAAGAACGCGGCCGTGGCGCCACCGCTCCCGGTTGTCCCGCCGGCGCTTCCCGCGGCACCGCCACCCGCACCGCCGCCCCCCGTGTTGCCGCTCGTGCCGCCGCGCCCCGCACCGCCACCGCCGGCGTTGCCGCTCGTGCCGCTCGCGCCGCCGACGCCGGCGTTGCCGCTCGTGCCTGCGTCGCCGCCTCGACCCGCGGGGCCTGTGCCGGCGACGCCCGTCGTGCTCCCGCCGCTACCGCCCTGACCCGCACCGCCGCCGACGCCGGCGGGCATGTCGGGCCCCGGGCCGTCAGTGCTGCTGTCGGGGCCTCCGTCCTTGGACTTCGCCGGGCGCGACGAGCACGCCCCTCCGACCGCGAGCGCGGTCGCGATCAGAATGGCGACGTTCTTGCGGCTCACCACGAAAATCGAGGCGCCGTCGAGCCCCTGCGGCGGCTCACAATTCAGCGTGTTACCCTAGGAACGACGTGAAGTTGCGCGCAGTGTTCACGATCCTTGCCGTCACCTCCGGCGCGACGACGGCCGTCGCCGGGACCTTCTACTCGCGCGAGCGGAAGGACGGCGTCGTCGAGTTCACGAACAAAGGATCGCCCGGCAAGGGCTGGAAGGTGTTGTTCAAGACTGGACCGGGCAAGGCGGCCGCGACGCGCGGATCGACCGACATCGTACCGCCGCGCGACACCTCACCGGCGCGCTTCTCGCGCTACGACCGCGACATCCGCGACGGGCAGGCGTTCTACGGAATCCCCGAGGCGTTCATGCGCGCGGTCATCAAGACCGAGTCCGACTACGATCCGAACGTCGTGTCCAGCGCGGGCGCGCAGGGGCTGATGCAGCTTCTTCCCGAAACGGCGCGATCGATGGGCGTGACGAACAGCTTCGATCCGCGGCAGAACATCATGGGCGGGGCGCGCTACCTGCAAGTGCTGGCGCGCCGCTTCTGTCACACGCCGGCCGCGACCGACGACAGCCAGCGGCCGGGCGAGCGCCTCACGGTCTGTTCGACCGAAGAGAAGATCAAGGTCATCGCCGGCTACCACGCCGGCCCGGGGGCCGTCGAGAAGTACGGCGGCATCCCGCCCTACGAGACCACGCGGCAGTACGTCGGCATGGTCATGCGCCGGTACGAGCAATACCGGACCGCGGGCGACGGCACGCAATAAACCTCGCGTGAATTTCCGCTATGATGCGCGCTGCGCGCATGCAACCAGCGATGAACCATCTCGCCTCCGCGGGCGAGCTCGTGGCGGCAAAGCGTTTCGGCGAGGCCGAGAGCGAGATCTTGCGGGCGCTGAACGACGCGCCCAAGAACGTGCAGGCACTGAACCTGCTGGCGCTCGTGCGCTACAAGCTCGGCCGCCTCGAAGAGGCGCACGCGACCTATCGTGAGATCGCCGGCGCGTCGCCGCAGGACGCGCACGCGCGCCGCAACCTGGGCCTCATCGCGCTGAAGCTGGGGCACGTCGACGAGGCGCTGCCCGAGCTGGAGATGGCGGTCCGCCTGACGCCCGCCGACGAGCGCGCCTGGAGCTACCTCGGCTACGCCTACGCGAAGAAAGGCGAGATCGTCGAGGCGGCGGAGGCGTTCCGGCGCGCCGGCCAGGACGCGCTCGCGCTGGAGCTGGAGCACGCGGCGACGGTTCGGCGTCCGCCCACGCCGTCGCTGCGGTACTCGACCATGCCGCCCATCGTCGACGTCGATCGGTCGGGACTCAGCGACGCCCGGTCCGCGCGGACGCCGGCGGGTCGCTCGAAGACGGCGGTGGGCGCGCACGCGCTGGCCCCGCCGCTGCCACCGCCGCTCGAAGAGCGGGCGGCGGCCGCGCTGGGCTCGATCGACCTTCCGCCCGAGGTCGCCGCCGATGCGGCGCGCGCCATCGAGGCCACGCCGGTGCCGCTGCTCGCGTTCGTCCTGTCGCGCCTGGGACAGGCGCCGGCGCCCGCGATCCCGAACGGCGCGCTGCGCCTCGCGATCACCGACGAGGCGCACGTGCGCGCCGACGGCGTGCTGGCCGGCGCGGGGAACCTCGCGTGGCACCCGGCATTCCGGCGCGCGCAGGGGCGGCACACGACGGAGCGGCTGGGCAGCGACGGCGCCCGTTTCTTCCGGCTGACCGGCGCGGGCGACGTCTGGATCGCGGGCGCGCCGTCGCGCTGGCTTCCCGTGTCGCTGACCGAAGACGTGCTGTACGTGCGCGAAGATCGCGTGCTGGCGTTCGACGGGACGCTGTCGTGGGAGACGGGGACGGTTCCGGGCGCCGACCTGCGGATGCTTCAGTTCCGCGGCCGCGGCGTCGTCGCGCTCGCGCTGGGCGAGGCGCCGATCGCGATCAAGGTGACCGAGGACCGCCCGACGCTGCTCACAGGCGGGCGCCTGGTCGGCTGGGTCGGCCGTCTCGTGCCGCACGGCGCGCCGGTCGCCCGCGTCGGGGACATGGACGCGTCGCCGTTC
>DATMZL010001366.1:0-6315 GCA_035607075.1 Polyangia bacterium | reverse complement strand
GCCCCCGCAGCATGGCAGGCTCGCTCGCGCTTGTTTCATCCCTCGGGGTGCGGCAGCGCCCCGTCCAGACTCTCCCGCTTGCGGGAGAGGGTCGGGGTGAGGGCAAGCCGCCCTTGCTCGCCTTCGCCCCGCCTACCCCGCCGGCGGTTTCGGCGGGTGGATGCCGACGCGCGCCAGCGCGGCGTTCACCGCCTTCAGGTCTTCCCACGCGAGCTTCTTCTTGCTGGGGTCGCGCAGCAGATACGCAGGGTGCAGCGTGGGCATCAGCGGGATCCCTTCGTAGCTGCGGAACCCGCCGCGCAGTCGCGTGATCGGCGTGTCGTCGCGCAAGAGGCACTGGGCGGCGAACTTCCCGAGGGCGACGATCATGCGCGGCCGGATCGCGGCGAGCTGGCGCTTCAGGAACGGCTCGCAGCTGGCCACCTCGTCGGGCTCGGGGTTGCGGTTCCCGGGCGGCCGGCACTTGAGAACGTTGCAGATGTACACGTCGTCGCGCGTGTACCCCATCGCCTCGATCATCTTCGTGAGCAGCTGGCCCGCCTTGCCGACGAACGGCTCGCCCTGCGCGTCTTCATCCGCGCCCGGTGCTTCACCCACGAACACAAGCTCCGCGTCCGGATTGCCGACGCCGTACACCAGGTTCGTCCTCGACGGCGCGAGCTTGCAGCGCTTGCAGTCGCCCAGGTCGTCTCTCACGACCTGCAACCCCACCTTCCCCGTCTTCGCCTTCGCCTCTGCTACTTCCCCGTGCTCGTCGACGTGCTCGACGGTCGCAGCCGGCGCAGCGACGGGCGCCGCAGCCGGCGCAGCGACGGGCGCCGCAGCCGGCGCCGCCGCCACCCGCTTCGGCCCTTTCGTCACCACGACACCCACCAGCCCCGACCTCCCGCGCGCCTCCAAATTCGTGCGCAGCTGGCCGACGAGCGCGCGCAGCTCCTCGACGTCGTCGCCCGCCTCACCGGCCACGGACCCCTGCCTCCGCCTGCGCTGCGTTCGCGCTCTCGGGCGTGACCAGCGCGTCGACCGCCAGCGAGTAATAGAAAGTCGCGGCCGTCTCCGGCACGCGCACCGTCTTGTCGCGCGCGAGCGCTCCGTCGCGGTCGGCGTCCCGCCGTTCGAGCTCGTCCATCGTGTCGCTGTACGCCTGCATGAAGATCGGATCGGTCGAGATGACGTACGCGCGCCCCAGCGCCCACGCCGCGCACGCGTTCCAGGTGTTCTCGTCCAGCCGCCGCGACAGAAACCCCTTCGGCACGCTGGCCGCGACCCGCTCGCGCAGCCACGCGCCCACGAACGGCGTCGGGCCTTCCGCGGCGATGACCGCGAGGATTCGCGTCGCCGTCGTCGATGAGAAGTCGAACAGGCCGCCGCCCGCCGTCGCCTCGTCGCCGAACGTGGTCGGCACCTTCATCCCGAACGCGCGGTCGACGAACTTGCGCGCGCCCGCGAGCAGCCCGCGATCGTCGACGGCACGCGCGTATTCGGCCAGCGCGTACGCGAGAAATCCCGGGTCGCTGAACTCGCGCCCGCCCAGGCTCTCCAGCGCGCCCAGGTGATTGGCCAGCACACGCGCCGCGCGGTCCGCGATCGCCTGCCGCTTGCTGTCGTTGCCGCCGAGGCCCCGCTCGGCCGCAAACGCCATCAGCACCAGCGCGCAGTCGTACGCCGTCTCGTCGCCGGCAGCGTTGTCGATCGCGTCGGGGATGAAGCGCTTGGCGTTGGTGTCGACGAACGACCAGGCCGCATTGCGCGCGCCCTGGTAGCGATTCGCGCCCGACAGCCGCTGGTGCCGCGCCCAGATCCAAACCGCCGCCAGCGTGCCGTGGAAATCGACGTCGTCCGATCCCGGCCAGGCGGGCACGTTGCCGCGCCGGCCCGCGCCCGTCTCCTGCCGCTCCGACAGGATGTGCCCCGCCGCAGCCAGGTGCCGCACGGCCTGCGGCGCGTACGTCTTCAGCCGCGGATCAGGCATCGGCGGGCTCCCGGGCCGGCAACCGCGCGGCGAGCAAATTCCAGAGACTGTCTGCCACAGCGCGCTTCGGCGCGCGCGCGATCTCGTGCCGCGCGCCGTCCCCGAACAGCAGCGTCACCTGGTTGTCGTCCGCCCCGAAACCGATGCCCCGTGCACTCACGTCGTTCGCCACGATAGCGTCACAGCGCTTCTCGCGCAGCTTCGCCGCGGCCCGCTCTGCCAGCGCGTCGCCAGCGACGGTCTCTGCGGCGAAGCCCACCAGGTACGGCAGCGCACCGCGCCGCGCCCGCCCCAGCCCCGCCAGCAGATCGGGCACCGCCTCCAGCGTCAGCGTCAACGCGTGGGGAGCCGGCGAGCTTTGCTCGCCGCGTACCACCGCGGGAGGGTTCGGGAACCCTTCCAGGGTTCCCGAGACAGATGTATCGCTGCCGGCCGTCCGGCGCGACAGCTTGCCCGCGACCGGCGACCGCGGCCGGAAGTCCGCGACCGCCGCCGCCATCACGACGACGTCGGCGCGCGGCGCGAGATCCGCGAGCACGCGTTCCAGATCGGCCGCCGTCTCGAAGTCGACGCGCGCCACGCCGGCAACGGCCGGCACATCGGGTCCCGCCACCAGCGTGACGTGCGCGCCGCGCGCGACAGCCGCCTCCGCCAGCGCTGCCCCCATCTTTCCCGACGAACGGTTGCCGAGAAAGCGCACGCCGTCGACCGGCTCGCGCGTCGCCCCGGCCGTGACCACGACGCGACGACCGGCCAGATCGCCGGCGCCCGACGCACGCGTGCCCAGCAAGTCCGCAGCCGCCGCGACGATCTCCGCCGGCTCGATCAACCGCCCCGCCCCCACCCAGCCGCACGCCAGCTCGCCTCGGTCGGGACCGACGGTCGTGACGCGAGCGTTTCGCAGCAACCCGGTCAGGTTCGCCTGCGTCACAGGATTCGTCCACATGTTCACGTTCATGGCCGGCGCGAGCAAAACTGGAGCGCGCGTCGCCAGCACCACCGCCGCCAGCAGGTCATCGGCCATCCCGGCCGCCATGCGGGCGATGAAGTCGGCCGTCGCCGGCGCAACGACCACCAGGTCAGTCTCGTCGGCCAGGCGGATGTGCCCGATTTCCGCTTCCTGCGCAGCATCGAAGAGGTCCAGCGCGACCGGCGCCCCCGATAGCGTCTGCAACGTCAGGGGGGCGATGAAGCGGGTCGCCGCCTCGGTCATGACGACGCGTACGGTCGCGCCCGCCTTCACCATCAGACGGCAGAGCTCGGCCGCTTTGTATGCCGCGATCCCCCCGGTCACGCCCAGGACGATCCGCTTGCCCGCCAGGCTCCCCCCGCCGTCGCTTGTCACGGAACCGCTCATACGCCGCCGAATCTACCGCAGATTGTCGGCACGGAACGTCCTTGGCGATAGAATCCCGCCCCGTGACCGACCCGGCGCGGAACGGCAACCTCGGCGTGAGCCCGCCGGGATTTCCGCGCCAATTCGATTCGTACGTGCTGATGAAGCCGCTCGCCCGCGGCGGGATGGGACAGCTGTTTCTCGCGCTGACGGGCGTACCCGGGCTGGAGAAGCTGTGCGTCGTCAAACAGGTTCCCCCGGAGGTCGTGGCGACCGAGAACGCCCGCCGGTTCCGCGACGAGGCGATGGTCGCGCTGCGCCTGTCGCACGGCAACCTGGTGACGGTGTTCGACGCCGGCCTGCAGGGCGATCGGATCTTTTTGGCGATGGATTACGTCGACGGCCGCGACCTGCACGCGGTCTGGAACCGCTGCGCCGAGGTCCGCAAGCCGTTCCCGGTCGACATCGCCGTCTACGTCATCAAGGAGCTGTGCCGCGGGCTCGCCTACGCGCACGCGTTCGAGGATCTGCGGCTGGTCCACCGCGACGTCTCGCCGGGCAACGTGCTGCTGTCGTTCTCGGGCGAGGTGAAGCTGACGGACTTCGGGCTGGCGACGTCGTCGCTGAAGATGGAGAAGACCTCGCCCGGCATCATCTACGGCAAGCTCAGCTACCTGTCGCCCGAGCAGGCGCGGCGCGAGCCGCTCGACGGGCGCACCGATCTGTACGCGGCGGGGATCCTGCTGTGGGAGCTGCTGACCGGGCGGCAGCTGTTCCCGGTCGCGCGCGATCCGGGGGGCGGATCCGCCGACGGGGCGAACGCCGACGCAATCCAGCGCGCGCGCGATCCGCACGCGCCCGCGCCCTCGACGCTGACCGCGCGCGTGCCGCCGGAGCTCGATCGCATCGTGATGAAGGCGCTGGCGCCGGAGCGCGAGGATCGCTATCCCGACGGTGAGGCCATGCGCGCCGATCTGGCGGCGTTCCTGGCGGCGACCTCACCA
Organism: Polyangia bacterium; assembly: GCA_035607075.1. Lineage (GTDB taxonomy): Bacteria > Myxococcota_A > Polyangia > Fen-1088 > Fen-1088 > JADGRB01. Next base: position 2,003 of record DATMZL010001366.1, on the reverse strand, counting down.
AAGACGGACGCCGCGACGCTGCTCGAGTTCCTGCGGCCGATGTACGCCGAGGAGATGGCTGCCGATCGACGCGAGCGGCAAGCGCTGATCGAGGAGGCCAAGGGCCTGCTCTCGGGCGTCGTGTCGGAACCCAGGCGGGCACCAACACCTGCGCCCGCGCCCGCCGAGCGACCGGTGCTCCATGACCCCGCAGCCGATGCGGCGACCTTCTCGGGGTCGTCGCCCCGTCCGTCGGACAGCCGGCCCGCCGGGGAAGATCCACGCATCGGTACCACGCTGGGCGGCCGCTATTACGTGCGGCGGCTGTGCGGCGAGGGGGCGATGGGCCGCGTCTACGAAGCGCACCACATCGACATCGGCAGGCGCGTCGCGATCAAGGTGTTGCACGCCAGCTTCCACACAAGCGCCGATCTCGTCGAGCGATTCCGGCGCGAGGCGCGCGCGGCGTCCAAGATCGGTCACGCCAACATCGTGGACGTGACCGATTCGGGTACGACGCCCGACGGCGCCTTCTATTTCGTGATGGAGTACCTCGACGGCACCAACCTCGAGGAGCTGATCGACAGCAACGGCCCGCTGCCGGTCGAGCGGGCGCTGCTGATCTGCGCGCAGATCGCGCGCGCACTGGAGGCCGCCCACGCGGCCGAGGTCATTCACCGCGATCTCAAGCCGGCCAACATCATGCTCGTCAATCGCAAGGGCGAGGACGACTTCGTGAAGGTGCTGGATTTCGGCATCTCGAAGGATCTCGATCTGACCGAGAGCGATCGGCGCGTCGCGCTCACCCGCCCCGACGTCGCGATCGGAACGCCCGTCTACATGGCGCCCGAGCAGGCGGCCGGGAAGCCGGCGAATGCGCTCACCGACGTGTACGCGCTCGGCGGCCTGCTCTACGAGATGCTGACGGGCTGTCCGCCCTGTGCGGGGACCGACGCGATCGACGTGCTCCACAAGAAAGCGCACGAGGATCCGGTGCCGATCGCGACGCTGCGCCCGGATCTTCCGGCCGAGGTCCAGCGCCTGGTCACGCGCGCGCTGGCGCGCGCCCCGCGCGATCGTCAGCCGTCGATGAGCGCGGTGAAGGACGGCGTGCTCGCGTGCCTGGGCGTCGTCGAGCGCACGGGGACCGGACCGACGCCCATCCCGGGGCCGTCGCTGGCCGTGGCCCAGATGATCTCGTCGTCGACCGCGCGCGTGGGCCAGCGTCGGATCGCGCGCGGCGGTATCGCCGCGGCGCTGGGCGCGGCCGGCGTCGTCGTGCTCGGCGCGTACTGGATCTTCACCCGCGCGCCGTCGTCTGATGAGCCCGAGGTCCTCGTGGCCGAACCGATCGCGGCCACGGCGCCGGCGGCGAACGCGACGTCGCAACCTCCCGCGCCAGCAGCGGCGCCGACGAGGCCGACGGCACTCGACACGGAATCGACGCCCTGGCCCGAACGGGAGCCGGCGCCGACGGAGGGCAAGCGTCCCCTGGCGCGCCTCAACACCGCCCTGCCGGTGACGCCCGCATCGATCCGCCGCCAGCAATTCGGTCAGCGTCTCGGCGCCGGGACGAACGCGCCGCCGCTGGATCTGCGCGCCGGCGCCCCACTGGGAGGATCGCGCGCGACTCCCGGTCACACCTCGGTCGCGGCCATGGCCGCGGACGCAGATCCGGCGCGCAAGGCCGCGGCCGCGCAACCCGAACGGGCCACGGGCAGCGACGAGCCCGCGGCGGCCGCGTCGACGGCGATCCTGAACCGCGGCCAGACGGCTTTCGATCACGGCGACTATCCGGAGGCGGTCCGCCGAGGACGCGAGGCCATCGCTGCCGGTGGCGCGCTCGGCGGCCACCTGCTGGTCGGTGACGCCTACTACCGGCTGGAACGTTTCCCGGATGCGCTGCGCGAGTATCAGGCGGCGCTCGCGCTGGATCCCGGCAACACGTCGATCAAGCGGCGCCGCGACCTGGCCGAGAAGGCGTCGCCGCAGTAGTCAGCAGTCCGGCGACGATGACGCACCGA
>DATMZL010000945.1:0-2131 GCA_035607075.1 Polyangia bacterium | reverse complement strand
CGTACCATCTCTGCGACGCGCATCCTTTGTGACTCCTTGAGCTTCGACAACCCAAGAAGATCACGTTTTGGGGTGCGCGTCGTTTCCTAACCGATCGAATCCACTCCGACTTTTGTGGGGATTCGCCAGCCCTAACCCTCTGCCCGCTCGCGGGGCGAGGGGACCGGATCATTTGCCGCGGATGACAGCGCTGGTCGAGGATAAAGTCGGCCCCGCCGTGCCATCCACCGTTGCCACCGTTGCCACCGTTGCCACCCTCGCCGCCCGACCGACGCTGGCCGTCTTCGACACCAAGCCCTACGACCGCGCCTTCCTCGACGCCGCGAACGCCGCCGCCGGCGACGCCGGCGGGCCCGTGTTCGAGCCGCGCTACCTCGAGGTCGCGCTCAGCGCCGCCACCGCGCCGCTCGCCGCCGGCTGCGCGGCCGTCTGCGGCTTCGTCCACGACCGCTTCGACGCCGACGCGCTCCGCGTGCTGGCGACCGGCGGCACCAGGCTCGTCGCGTTGCGGTGCGCCGGCTTCAACAACGTGGACCTGGCCGCCGCCGCGCGCGCCGGCATCACTGTCGTCCGCGTCCCGGCGTACTCGCCGCACGCGGTCGCCGAGCACACCCTCGCGTTGATCCTGGCGCTGGACCGCAAGATCCACCGCGCCTGGAACCGCATCCGCGAGGGCAACTTCGCCCTCGACGGCCTGATGGGCCGCGAGCTGCACGGCCGCACGGCCGGTATCATCGGCACCGGCGAGATCGGCGGCGTCGTCGCGCGGATCCTGGCGGCCGGCTTCGGCGCGCGCGTGCTCGCCTACGATCCACGCGAGAATCCCGTCGTGACCGCCGTGGGCGGACAGTACGTGCCGCTAGAGACGCTGCTGGCGGAGTCGGAGATAGTGACGTTGCACTGCCCGCTGACGCCGGAGACGCGCCACTTGATCCGCAAGGAACGCCTGGCGTCGATGCGCACCGGCGCCCTCGTCGTCAACACGGGCCGCGGTGCGCTGATCGACGCCCGCGATCTGGTCGACGCCCTCAAGACCGGGAAGCTGGGCGGCGTCGCGCTGGACGTGTACGAAGAGGAAGACAACCTGTTCGGGCGCGATCACTCCGGCGAGATCATCGCCGACGACATCTTCGCGCGCCTGCTGACGTTCCCGAACGTCGTCATCACGGGCCACCAGGCTTACTTCACGGAGCCCGCGCTGCACGCGATCGCCGAGACGACGGTGGACAGCGTCAGGCGGTGGGCGCGCGGCGAGCCGCCGGTGCGCGAGGTGCGCGCGTAGTGGCGGGAAAAAGATTTCGCGCGCGGTTGTGGCGTTATCCCGGTCCAGGCGGCTGGACGTTTGCGCGGATTCCCGACGCGCACGCGCCGCCGTCGACGCACGCGTGGGGCCGGACGCCCGTGCACGCGACCGTCGACGGGCGCGCGTGGGCCACCAGCGTCTGGCGCGACCGCAAGCACGGCACGCTTCTGCCGGTGCCGAAGCGCTTGCTCGGCAGCAAGGCCGACGGAGACTTCGTGCTCGTCGCGCTGCGCCCGCGCGGCGACGCGTGAAGCGTCACTCCTTACCGCGGAAGACGAGCGCGAACTCCGTCGAGTAGGGCTCCTCCGCGGTGGGGAAGCTCCACTTGGAGATCGCCTCCTTGAGGCACGGTTGCATCCGGCGAAACTCGGCAGGCCCTTTGATGTTCACTCCGCCGACGCGACCCGTGGGGTTGATCGAAAGGTGCACCGTCATCGCGCCGCGCACCAACGTGGCGTCGCGGACCAGCGCGCGCTGGTAGCAAGCCGTGAGTCCGGGACGGCCGTCGTCGATGACGCGCGCGATCTCCACCCGGTTGCGGGCGGATCCGCCCGTCTCCTCGACCGGAGAGACCGATCTGGTCGTCGGAGGCGCAGCCGGCTCCAGTTCACGCGCTGTCGCAGGCGGCGCGATCGCCGCCACGGCGGCCGGCGCGGGCGCAGGCGCCTCGACGTTCCCGACGCTCTCGTCGTTCGCGCCCGGCAGCGACGGGACGACCGCCCGCCGCGTCGAATGCCGCGACACATTCCACATCAGCGCGATAGCGGCGAGCACCGCGAGCAGCAACATGATGAGAACCGCCGGCGACCGCCGGCCCGCCGCACCCCT
>DATMZL010000532.1:0-2771 GCA_035607075.1 Polyangia bacterium | reverse complement strand
TGATGCCCTCGCCGGGCCGAAGGTGCACGCGGCCGATCGCCTCCGACGGGAAGCCGACGTTCCCGCGCATCGTGAAGCGCAGCCCGTCGTCGTCGTCCTCGCGCACGTAGATGCTGGCGACGCTGGCGCGCGCGATCTCGGCAACGTCCGCGCACATCGACGTCAGCACGTCCTCCAGCGGGCGATCTTCGTCGCCCAGCGCGATCAGCCGGAAGATCCCGTCCAGCGCGCGATCGCCGGCGTCATGAACCTGAAAGCTGAAGGTGTTCGGCGCGCTGCTTTTCACCGCCGCCATGCCATCTATCGTACGGCTGCGACTGTTTCCGGCGCTTTTCCAACATGAAAATTGTTTGGGCGCCTACTACTGAGCCGCTTCGGCCTTCTGGGCGCGGGCGGCGACGGCGGTGGCGCCCTCGACGCCTTGCTGCAGCTCCTGGCAGGCGGTGCTGGCTTCGTCGACGACGTGAGTCAGAAGCGCGTGGACGGTCAGCGGAAGGTCCTTCGCCTCCTGTGTGTCGAGCCACCGGTCGAGCGTCTCCAGGCGGTCGCGCGCCGCCGTGACCGCGCCCTTGGTACCCAGCGATCGCGGGGGTTCCGCGCTATCCAGCCGGCGGGCGAGGGCCAGCGCCGACCGCACGCAGTAGCGCAGCGAACGCGGGAAGCGCGCCTCGAACAGCAGGAACGAAACGGCGGCCTCGCGGCTGACGCGTCCCTGCTCGCGGCGCATGAACGCCTCGAACCCCGAACACGCGCGCAGCAGCGACAGCCACAGCGCGGTCTGCAGCAGCGGCTGCGGGTCACCCACATTGGCGGTGCTCTGGATGTGGTGGTGCATGTCCAGGATGCGCGCCGTCTGGCCGATCCGCTCCAGCAGCACGCCCAGCCACAGGAAGTCCATCGGCTCGTCGTGCAGCATCGTGCTGCGCACCAGGCCCAGGCACAGCTGCGTCGACCGGCGCACGTTGCGATAGACCTCGTCGCGATCGTGGATGTACGACGCGGCGGCCTCCTCGCCGGCGAACCACAGGTACATCTCGTTGGTCGCCTGCCAGATCTCGTGCCCGAGGACCTCGCGGATCGAACGCGCCCCCTCGCGCGCGGCGCGGACCGAAGTGCGGATAGACACCGGGTTCTCGGGCGCCCAGGTCATGTAGCGCTGGACGACGTCGCCGTGGCCGGCGGCGTCGGCCCCGAAGTTCCCCGCGAACTCCGGGAACTGACCGGACACGATCATCAGCGGGCGCCAGCAGTGCAGGGGGGGCAGCTCGGCGTCGAACGCCAGCGCGCGCGTGACCTGCAGCAGCCGCGCGGTGCTCTCGGCCCGCTCGATGTAACGGCCGACCCAGAAGCAGTGATCGGCGACGCGCGAGATCACGACGTGATGTCCGCCTGCACCCAGGTGTCCTTCGACCCGCCGCCCTGGCTGGAGTTGACGACGTACGAGCCGGCGCGCAGCGCGACGCGCGTCAGGCCGCCCGGCAGCACCCAGCTGCGCCCCTTGCCGGTGACGACGTACGGGCGCAGGTCGATACGGCGCGGTTCCAGGCGCCGTTCGGACGCGATCCACGTCGGGCAGGTCGACAGCTCGACCCGGTGCTGCGCGATGTACTTGCGCGGGTCGGCGATGATGCGCGCGCGAAATTCCTCGCGCTCGGCGGCGCTGGCCTGCGGCCCCATCAGCATGCCGTAGCCGCCCGCCTCGTCGACCGCCTTCACGACCAGCGTGTCGAGGTGCTCCAGCACGTACTGGCAGTCGGCGCGGCGCGCGCAGACCTGGGTCGGCACCTGTTCGAGCAGCGGCTCTTCGCCCAGGTAGTAGCGCACCAGATCGGGGACGAACGGGTAGACCGCCTTGTCGTCGGCGACGCCGTTGCCGGGCGCGTTCGCGAGCGCGACCTTGCCGGCGCTCCAGGCGCGGATCAGGCCGGGGACGCCCAGCAGGCTGTCGGGGCGGAAGAACTCCTGGTCGATGAAGGCGTCGTCGGTGCGGCGGTAGATAACGTGGACGCGGCGCGGGCCGACGGTGGTGCGGACGAACACCTCGTCGCCGTTGACGAACAGGTCCGACGCCTCGACGAGCTCGATGCCCATCGAACGCGCCAGGAAGCTGTGCTCGAAGTAGGCGGAGTTGAACGGGCCCGGCGTCAGCACGACGACCGTCGACTTTTCGGGATCGACCGGCGACACCGAGCGCAGCATCTCGACGAGCTGGATCGGGTAGTCGTCGACGCGGCGGACGCCCAGGCGCTCGAGCGCGGTCGGGAACATCCGCTTCGTCACCAGACGGTTCTCGATCACGTACGACACGCCCGACGGGGTGCGCAGGTTGTCCTCGAGGACGCGCAGGACGCCGTCGGGACTGCGGATCAGATCGACGCCCGCGATGTGAATGCGGACGCCGCCCGGCGGTTTGAGGCCGCGCAGGCGCGGCACGTACTGGCGCGACGCCAGCACCAGCTCCGCCGGGATGATGCGGTCGGCGAGCACGCGCTGCTCGCCGTACAGATCGTCGAGGAACATCTGCAGCGCGGTCAGCCGCTGGACGAGGCCCCGTTCCAGGCGGGCCCACTCGGCGGCGGCGAGCACGCGCGGCACCAGGCAGACCGGCATCACCTTCTCGGTGCCGCGCTGATCCGAATAAACCGAGAACGTCACCCCCCACTGCGCCAGCGCCAGCTCCGCCAGCGCTTGCGAGCGGGCGAAGATCTCGGGCGTCATGTTCGCGAGTATGTTGGCGACGACCCGTGCGTGGTCGCGCGTGCGACCGCCGG
>DATMZL010000912.1:0-2265 GCA_035607075.1 Polyangia bacterium | reverse complement strand
ACGCACAGAGCCATCGGCTGATAAAGGTCGCCCGTCCAGCCGAGGCCGACGAACACCAGACAGGTGGCCATCAGCGTCGCGATCGTCATGCCGGAGATCGGATTCGACGACGAGCCGATCAGGCCGACGATGCGGCTCGCCACCGTGACGAAAAAGAAGCCGAACACGACGACGAGCAAGCCGAGCAGCAGCTTGCTGCCGATGCCGTTGCCCGGGACGAACGGTAGAACGGCGATCACCAGCACCAGCACGCCGGAGCCGATCAGCACAACGGTGATCGGGAGGTCGCGCTCGGTGCGGGGCGCCGCGCCGGCGCTCGCGTCGCGCCGGCGGAGCGAGCGCAGGCTCTCCTTGAACGACGAGACGATGGTCGGCAGCGTTTTCAACAGAGTGATGAAGCCGCCCGCCGCGACGGCGCCCGCGCCGATCTGGCGGACGTAGGCGCGGTAGACGGCGCTGGCCGCGCTGGCGAACGTGTGCGTGGCGGGGTTCCAGTCGCCGGGACCACCTGGCGTGCCGACGCTGGCGAGGTAGCCGAGCTTCACGAGCTGCGCCGCGATCCGGTCGGGCGGCGTCAGCACGGTGATGAGCGGGATCAATCCGACCCAGGCGAGCACGCCGCCCGCGACGAGGACGCCGGCGATGCGCGGGCCCACGATGTAACCGACGCCCAGGTATTCGGGCGTGATGTCGCCGCTGAGCACCGCCGCGGGGAGGTAGCGGTTGGTCTGCTTGAACGCGAACGCCGGCGTCTCGGCGATGACGCGCACGACCCGCTGCAGGAACGCATAGACGAACGCGACGCCCAGCCCCATGTACGCGGTGCGCGCCAGGTTTCCGCCCTTCTCGCCGGCGATCAGAACGGAGGCGCACGCGGTTCCTTCCGGGTAGGGGAGGTTCGCGTGCTCCTGGACGATCAGTGAGCGCCGGAGCGGGATCATCATCAGCACGCCCAGCACGCCGCCGACCATCGCCAGCGTCAGGATCGTCCAGTACGAGAAGAAGGGCTCGCCGATGCCGGGAGCGCCCACGTTCGAACCGAGGAACAGGAAACCGGGCAGGGTGAACACGACGCCAGCGGCGATCGATTCGCCGGCCGAGCCGATGGTCTGAACGATGTTGTTCTCGAGGATCGTCGACGAACCGAGCTTCTTGAACACGGAGATCGCGAGCACCGCGATCGGGATCGACGCCGACACGGTCAGGCCTGCGCGCAGCGCCAGGTAGACGGTCGCGGCGCCGAAGATGACGCCGAACACCATCCCGAGGGCGACCGCTTTGACGGTCAGCTCGGCGGGGCTTTCGTGGGGCGATACGTAGGGCTCGGGCGCCGGTTCGGCGGCCGCGTCGCTGGTCGCCCCGGCGTCGCTCAAAACAGGTCTCCCCAGCGGCATAACGACACGCCGCGCTGGCCGAGCGCGCGGCGCACCTTCGCCGACGTCAGCGTCGCGAGCTCGCCGGTGTGGTCGTAACCGGGCGACTGCTCCTCGCCGGGGTGGCAGATGAGCTCGTGCGTGCCCGGTCCGAGGCGTCCGATGATCTCGAGGACGCGGATCTCGTCGAGGCGTCCGGACTCGACGTAGCCCCAGCTCTGCGCGCTATGCCGGCGCGCGCCAAGCTGCCGGCGCGTCAGCCAGTTGAGGCCGGTCAGCACGCCCGCCTTCAGCCCGCGGCGCGGGTCGGTCACCCAGGACAGCGTCGGCGTTTCGATCTCGCTGCGGATGGCGCCGATGTCGAACCGCCGCGCGACCGCCTCGACCGCCTTGCCCACCATGGGCAGAAACCCGAGGTGGTGGTGCGTGTCCAGGTGATCGACTTTGATTCCGGCGTCGCGCACGCGCGCGACCTGCGCCTCGAACTCGCGCTCGACGTCCGCCGCGTCGATCTGGCGCTTCGTCCAGGCGGCGATGAACTCGGCGCCGCGCGACAGGAACCGCCCGCTCGGGGCGAGCAGTGACGGAACCTGCGACGGGTCACACACGGGGCCGCCTTCAACAAGCGCCAGGTGCACGCCCACGCCCAGACCGGGCGCGTCGGCCAGCAGCGCGCGCGCCGCCTCGAAGTCGGCGCAATTGCCGAGCAGCGACGCGCTGGTGACGATGCCTTCGCGGTGAGCGCGCAGGATGCCGCGTGAGATCGCCGCTGACATTCCGAAGTCATCGGCGTTCACGACCAGGCGGATAGGGGCGGGGGAATCCAAGCGCTGCGCATCATGCCACGGACAGCAGCCACCAACCCGGCGTCCCGGCGGGAGAATTGACCCAC
>DATMZL010000109.1:0-2143 GCA_035607075.1 Polyangia bacterium | reverse complement strand
CGAGCAGCTCGAGCGTGGCCGGTGCCGTACTCGGGAGCGAGAGCTGGATGCGGATGCGATCGCCCGTGGACGGGTTCGGGACCAGGCCGTCGAGCGCGAACTCGAGGTCCCCGGCGAGCACACCGACCTGCGTTTCGGGCGAGACCAGCACGTAGCTGCTCAGGTTGCCGTGGACGTCGACCGCGGCCAAGCGGTAGTAGAGCGGCCTCGGCGTTGGATCGACGAACGCCGTGTCGGTGACCTCCGCGATCAGGTTCGCCGCACTCGGCACGAAGTCGCGGTCCGTGCCGCCGTGGAGGCGGTATCCGTGCAGGTCCGGAGCCAGGCTCGGGCCCCAGTGAAGCCTGTTCGACGCGGCTCCGTAGCTGGCCGCGAGGGGCCCCGGCGTGGTCGGTGCGAGGTTGTCGACCGAATAGCCGCTGTCCGGATCCGAGTCGAACCACCGCGTGCCCGCGGCGTTCCGGGCCTGGACGAGGAACGCCGTGTACGGATTGCCTTGTTCGGTCGAGTCGCTCGTGGTGCTGGCGGTGTAGCTGTAGCCCGTGAACCGACTCGCGGGGAGCGACGTGACGAACTCCCAGAAGTACTCGCGCGTCGCCGACGTGGTGCGCAGGTAGAGCGCGGCGTCGCCGGTAGAAACCGCGGGGAACGCCGACTGCGGGATCTCGCGCCAGATGTAATACTGCGTCATCATCGTGTCCGGATTGGTCGTGGAGGTCTCCAGGGAGCTCGCACTCCACCGCAGCTTGACCTTGCCGCCCTGGTCGAGCGGGACGTCCGTCACCGACCGGATGTGGGGCGCGAGCGAGTGATCGATCTCGAAGTCAGCGGTGACGGCCTTGTCGCCGTCCATCAAGAGATCGAACGGATTCGCGGTCCCGCTCGCGTCGCCCGACCAGCCCGCAAACATGCTGCCGAAGGCCGGGACGGCCGTGAGTCGCACGGTGCTGCCGTTGTCGTAGGTCGGCTGGTTCGGTAAGCGTGTGACTGAACCTTGCCCTGCTCCCGTTTGCGTCAGCGTGAGCGAACGTTGCATCGGCAGGAACACCGCGGTGACGGCGAGGTCGGTGTGGATGGTCACCGAGGCTGGATTCGCGCTGCCCAGGAGATCGCCGGACCAATTGGAAAAGGTCCACCCCGTCGCCGGGATGGCGGTGAGCTGGACGACCGCTTCGAGCGGATAGGTCGGTTGGTCGGGCTCGCGAACGATGCTGCCCTGCCCGACGACGTTCGTGGTCAGGGTGCGCTCCCCGCCGACCGGGCAGCTGTTGAACGCCACCTCGACGAAGGAATCGTTGGCGTCCGGGAGCAGGACGTCGGGGCTGTGGTCACCGTTCAGGTCTGCGACGCTGATCCCATAGCCGATCCGCGAGGGGCCATAGAGGTTGGCGATTGTGAAACCATCAGGGTTCGCGCCAGTCGGACCTGTATTGTGAAAGTAGTAGAAGCTTCCTCCCCCGCCCGTTGCGGCCAGGACGATGTCGGGGCGGCCGTCCGTGTCGAAATCCGCGGACACGATCCCGAGTGGGCTTCCGCTCACGGCATGAGTGCTGGGAGGCTGAAAACTGAGCCCGGGACCCCCGAGTAACACCGACATCGAGTAGCCCGCGTAGTTGGCCGATGCAATGTCGAGGTGGTGATCGCCGTTGAAGTCCGCGATCGTGACGTCGTACGTCGAGCCGGGACACGTCTGCATGATCGCCGGTCCGAACGTTCCGTTCCCCACGCCGCTCGCTCCGCCGCCCTTGAGAACGCCCACGTTCCCGAACTCCGTGGCGACCGCGACGTCCAGGATCCCGTCGCCGTCCAGGTCGCCGAGCGCGAGCCCCTTGGGGTAGCCCGCGACGTAGGCTGGCGAACCCTGCCTGAAGCTGCCGTCTCCAATGCCGCCCGACCCGTTGCCGAGGAGCGGCAGGATCGAGTTCGCTCGCAGCGAGACGACCAGATCGAGGATCCCGTCGCCGTTGATGTCTGCAGCCGCCACGTCCCAGGCGCTGCCGACGCCGAGGGTGAACGATTGGGTGAACTGGCCGTTCCCGACCCCGCCCGAGCCAACGCCCGTGAACAACTGGACGCCCGCGTTGTCGCACGCGACCGCGATGTCGTTGATGCCGTCACCATTGAAGTCCGCGATGGCGGTACC
>DATMZL010000932.1:0-11476 GCA_035607075.1 Polyangia bacterium | reverse complement strand
CAGTTAGGGTACGTTCAAGGTGAGGGTGTTCGTTAAATGGAGCGGTTTTCTGCCGTCGATCCCGTTCGACGGCATCGGCGTCTTCAACCGAGGGTCGACCATCCCGACGAAGTTCCAGCTCGTCGATCCGAGCGACGGCATCTGCGACCTGGTCGCGCGCCTCTTCATCGCGCCCGTCGACGCGGCCGGGAACGTCGGGCCGGAGAAGCCCGCCAAGAGCCGCCCGCCCGGGTCAGGAAATACGTTCGCGAACACGGGCTCCACCTACCACCTGAACCTGGACACGACCTCGATGGCGGTCGGGAAGTGGCAGTTGCGCGTCGATCTGGGCGACGGTGAACCACACCCGACGTCGATCACGTTGCGCTGAACGCGATGGCCGAAGGCTCGTCACCGCTGGCCACCGCGTCCGGGGCGCGAACTGTTCGCGAGGTGGACGAGCGTTCCGTCGACGACGGCGTTCTCCACTTGATCGTGATGGGCGCGAACATCTTCTCGATGCACCCGCTGCCCGAATCGGGGATCGTGTCGATCGGCCGCGACGAGGACGACGACGTTCGCATCGACGACGCGAACGCCTCGCGGCACCACGCCCGCCTCCACGTCGGCGCGGTGCTGGAGATCGAGGACCTGGGCAGCAAGAACGGCACGCGCCTGCGCGGCAACCTGCTACCGGCCGGGCAGCGCGCGACGGTCCTGCCGGGCGAGGCGATCTCGATCGGCTGGGCGACGTTGATGATCCAGCGACGCCGCCCGAGCGTGCGCGTGCGCAGGCTGCCGACGCACGCGTACTTCGAGGGGCGTCTCGAGGAGGAGTGCGACAAGGCGTCGTCGTCGGGGCGCGTGTTCGCGGTGCTGCGGCTGCACGTCGCGCCGGGCACTTCGCCCGAGGCGTTCGGGGAGATCGTCACGCCCTACGTGCGGCCGGGCGACGTGCTCGCGTCTTACGGGCCCGACGAGTACGAGATGATCCTGTTCGAGCACGACGCGAAGCGCGTCGACGATTTCGGCGCCCGCATCGTGGCGTCGCTGGGCGCGCGCAACGTCGCGGCGCGTACCGGCGTCGCGTTCTTTCCGGGCGATGCGCGGACCGCGGACGGGCTGATCGCGCGCGCCTGCGAACGGGTGCAGGGACGCAACATCTCGGCGACGCCGTCGTCGGACGACGTCCGCTGCGGCCCGGAGATGCGGCGGGTGCACCTGCTGGCGAAGCGGGCCGCTGTGTCCAACATCAACGTCCTGATCGTCGGCGAGACCGGCGTGGGCAAGGAGGTGCTGGCCGAGATCATCCACGGCCTGTCGCCGCGCGCGCAGAAGCCGCTGGTGCGCATCAACTGCGCCACCCTGTCGCCGACGCTGTTCGAGGCCGAGTTGTTCGGCCACGATCGGGGCGCGTTCACCGACGCGCGGGAGGCGAAGCAGGGGTTACTGGAGACGGCAGAGGGCGGGACGGTGCTGCTCGACGAGATCGGGGAGCTGCCCCTGCCTCTGCAAGCGAAGCTGCTGCGCGTGATCGAGACGCGCGAGGTGATGCGCGTCGGCGCGGTGAAGCCGCGAACGATCGACGTGCGGTTCCTGGCGGCGACCAACCGCGTGCTGGAGGACGAGGTCGCGCGCGGGGCGTTCCGGCAGGATCTGTATTACCGCCTCAACGGCATCTCGCTGCTGATCCCGCCGCTGCGCGCGCGGAGCGACGAGATCGAGCCGCTCGCGAAAGCGTTCGTCGAGAACGCCGCCAAGCTCTCCGAGCGGCCGGTGCCGAAGTTCGCGCCGGCGGCGCTCAAGCTGCTGACCGGCTACGCGTGGCCGGGAAACATTCGAGAGCTGCGCAACACCATCGAACGCGCGCTCCTGCTCTCGTCGGGCGATTCGATCACGCCCGAAGATCTTCCGCTGGAGAAGATGCGCGGGACGCCGGTGTCGATGGAGCGCCTTCCCGAGACCTCGCCGCGCGTCGCGCAGTCGCTCGCTGTCACGTCGCTGGACGAGGAAAGCCGGCAGGATTACGAACGCATCGTCGAGAGCCTGTCGCTGTGCAGCGGCAACCAGACGCGCGCCGCCAAGCTCCTCGGCATGTCCCGCCGGACGTTCTGCGCGCGCCTCAAGGCCTACAACATCCCGCGCCCGCGCGTCGGCAACAGCTGAGTCGCGGGCGCGATCCCGCGGGTCGGACCTAAGCCGCCAGCTCGATCATCCGCAGCATCGCGCGCGCCGCGCCCTCGCGGACGTCGGCGGGGACGGTGATGCGCTGATCGGTGGGTTCGTCGCGCAGCGTGCGGTGGACGGACTCGAGGTCGATCGCCTTCATGTAGTGGCAGAGGCGGCAGGGTTTGTAGAACTGCTTCTCCGGGTGTTCCAGCTCCAGCCGGACCACCAGGCCGCACTCGGTCAGGATCGCGTAGCGCGATTGCTCCGGGTGCGCCTCGACGTACTTCGCCATCTGCGACGTCGACAGCACGGCGTCCGCCGCGCGCTGCAGATCGGGCTTCACCTCGCCGTGAACGATCACCGCCGCCTGCGGATCGTCCCGCCGGATGCGCGCGATGTCGTCGATGGTCATCTGGTGGTGGACGTGGCAGGCGCCTTCCCACGCGAACACGTTGCCTTGAAGGCCTTGCCGCTCGCCCTCGCGGATCAGCGGCTCGACCATCTCGGCGTACTCGCGCGGGTGGAACTTGTGCGGTTCGGGCGGCGGCAGGTACATGCGCTTCGTGTTCAGCGCGACCTGGTAGGCGAGGTTCTGGTCGGGAACGAACAGCAGATCGGGGACGCCCAGCTTGGCGGCGATGCGCGCCGCGTTCGAGCTGGTGCAGCAGGTGTCGGACAGCGCCTTCACGTCCGCGTACGTGTTCACGTACGTCATGGTCGCGAAGCGGCGCCCCGCCGCGCGCAGGAAGTCCTGCCGCTCGGCAACGTCGTCGGCGTCGACTTCGGCCAGCGAGCAGAGCGCCTGCAGGTTGGGCAGGTACACGGGCCGGTCCGGCGCCAACGTGTGGCAGCCCTCGGCCATGAAGCGCACCCCGCAGAACACGACCAGGTTCGCGTCGATGTCGCGCGCGCGCACCGCCAGCTCGAAGCTGTCACCGACGGTGTCGGCGATCGCCTGTACCTCGGGCACCTGATAGTTGTGAGCCGGCACGAACGCCTTCTTCTCGCGCTTCAGCCGGCGGATCTCGTCCCACAGCTACTCGACGCGCACGGCGTCCGCTTCCGGGATCTGCCCGCCCTTGACGAGCCGGTCGAGCGACACGAAGGACATGCCCATTTTCTACCACCTCGATGGTAGGTTCGCGGCGGGTCAGCAATGGAACGCGTTTTCGATCCGGAGATCTGGCGCGACGTCACCGGCGGCGTGGTCGGGGAGCGCGTCCGCAAGCTGACCCGCGTGACGCCGCTGGTTCCCGCGCCGGCGCTCGGCCGGCGCACCGGCGCCGACGTCTGGCTGAAGCTCGAGAACCTGCAACGGACGGGATCGTTCAAGCTCCGCGGCGCAGCCGCGCGCATCGCGGCGCTGGCGCTTCGTGCGGGCAGTGACGCGAAGCCGCGCGTTGTCGCCGCCTCGGCCGGCAACCACGGCCTGGGCGTGGCGCTCGCCGCGCGTGCCTTCGGTGTCGACGCGACCGTGCTTGTGTCGGCGCAGACCCCGGAGGTCAAGCGCGCCGGGATCGCCGCGCTGGGTGCGCGCGTCGAGGTCGGCGGCGCGACCTACGACGAGGCCGAGGCGGCCGCGCGGCGGCGGACCGCCGCCGATCCCGGCCTGGTCTTCGTGTCGGCGTTCGACGACGACCACGTGATCGCCGGCAACGGCGGCCTGCTCGCGCGCGAAGTCCTCGCGCAGCTCCCCGACGTGCAAGCGATCGTCGTCCCCGTCGGCGGCGGCGGCCTCGCGGGCGGCATCGGCGTCGAGGTCGTCCCGCGCGGCATCAAGCTGCTCGGCGCGTCGCCCGAAGCGAACTGCGCGATGCGCCGCTCGCTCGACGAGGGACGCGCCTACACGACCTACGCGGGCGGACCGACGCTGGCGGAAGGCCTCGAGGGCGCCGTCAGCGAGCGCACTTTCGCGATGGCGCGCGACTACTTCCCCGACATCGCCCTCGTCAGCGAGCTGCAGATCCGCGAGGCGATCGTCTACGCGTACCGCACGCTGGGGATCATGTGCGAGGCGTCGGCCGCGCCCGCGCTGGCCGCGCTGCTCGACGACGCGAGCATGATCCGCGGCCGCCGCACCGTCGTCGTGATCAGCGGCGGCAACATCGAGCCCGATCTGCTCGACCAGCTTTTGACCGGCGCCGCCGTCGGCGTCTGACCGCGTCTGATGGCGCTCAGCGGCGGTCGCAACATCACGGTGGGAGGTCACCCGCTGCGCTGGGTCGAGGCCTCCAGCTATGACAGCAAGCAGCGGAAGTACGAGCTCCGCCTCATCGTCCAGAGCGCGTCGGGAAAGGGAATGCGGCTCGTCGTCCGGCTCCCCTGGGGCGGGCCCGAGCACTTCATGAACAAACCAGTGTCGCGCCCGCTGCTTCCGGCGTGGATCGCCCGCTGCGTGAAGGCGGCGTACAAGCGCGGGTTCGCGCCTCCGCTCAGCAAGGGGCCGCTGATCGTCACGCTGGCGACGTTGCTTCCAGACGATCCGTGGCCGCCCACGTCCCGCGAGATGAAGCGCGCCGCGCGCGCGTCGACGCCCTGAGCGCCGTCAGGGAGCGGCGGTCTTCTTGACCTGCGTCTGCGTCTTCCCGGCGACCTTCGCGCGCGCCAGCGCGGCCGTGCGCAGCTCGTGGCCCGTCGGGCCGTCGCCCAGCTTCTTGCGCGCAGCGAGGCCGTGCCCGGCGCCGACGATGTCGCGCAGGTAGGCCTCGTACTGGAAGGTGTCCGAGTGCTGCTCGGTGTGGCAGGCGGTGCAGGTGCTGGCCGGCGTTTCCCGGTGGACCGCGGGCGGGTCCTCGGTGCCCTCCTCGGCGACGTGCTTCGAGCCGGGGCCGTGGCAGACCTCGCACTGCACGTCCTGCAGGCGTTTCGTGTGGCCCAGGCTGCTGCCGCCGACCTCGCCGTAGCCGGTGACGTGGCAGCTGACGCACTTGTAGTCGTTCTGCTTCCCGCCGTCGACGAGCGTCTTCCACGCCGACGCGTGCACGGTCTTCTTCCAGAACGCGGCCGCTGTTTTGTGACAGCCGGTGCACTTGGCGTCGCCGACGAAGAACGGCCGGCCCGGTTCGGGCGGCGGCGGCGGCTTCGCGTCCTTGAGGTTGATCGCCGCGATCTTCGCGTCGAGCTTGCGCATCTGCGCGGCGACCTTTTCGTCGCGCGGCAGCGTTCGCCGCACCGGGATCAGGCGGTTGGTGAAGTACGTGCCGTCGGGTTCCTGCCACGGCGCGTCCAGCTTGGCGCGCTCCGCGACCAGGCTTTCGCGCTCGCGGCGTTTACCGGCGATGAACGCCTGATCGCCGCCGCTGGCGGCGGCCCAGGCCTCCAGCTCCTTGTCGATGCGCGCGACGTTCTGATCGATCTCCACCCGGCGCAGCGCCGCCGCCTCGGGCCCGCCGGCGTCGACGAGCGGCCCCTTGCCGCGCCAGGCGATGTCGATGCGGCCGACGCGCTGAAGCTCGTCGGCGGAGGCGACCAGATAGGCGTTACCGACCTTCTCCGCCCTCTCCATGCCCTTGCCGATCTGACGGCCCAGCACGACGAGGTCGGCGCCCGACTCGCGCGCGACCCGCCGCGCCAGCGGTTTCTCGACGGGGGCGAGGGCGATCACCAGCTCGGCGCCCTTCGCCCGAAGCGCGGCCGCCTCACGCTTCGCGGCGCTCACCGGATCTTCCGCCTTGCCGCCGATGCCGGCCGCCAGCGCGGGATCCGCCACGCCGATGATCCCGACGCGCACGCCCCCGATGGTCTCGAGCCGCGACGGCGCGACGTTCTTCGCCCCGGAGATGTTGCTGGCGATGCGCTCGGGCACGGCGACCGTCGAACCGGCCGCCACATCGGTCTCGGCCAGACCCGCCGCGAACGGCGGTCCGATGCGGGCCAGCGCCTCGCCCAGGAACTCGGCGCGCGCGGCGTTCGCCTGCTTCTCCTTTGCCGTGCTGCTCTCGGGGAACGACAGCCCGCCGCCGTCGACCATCAGGACCGCCCCGCGGCGCGCCGCCTCGCGGACCAGCGCGGCGTAGCGGGCGACGTCACCCAGTGGATCGCTGGTGCAGCCGCACGGCTCGGGCGTGCCGTGGACCTCGGCCGTGTAGAAGATGGTCAGCCGGCGTGTGGCCGGGCCCGGGGGAGCTGCGCAGGTCGTCGCGGCGAATCCCACCGCGGTCGCGGCGGCGGCGAGAAAGGACAGTCCGAGGACCCGGGCGCGCATCGGGAGGCACTATCGCAATCCCACGCCGCGGCTGGCAATTCCCACTCCGTCGCGCTTCGCCTGCTTGACAGTCGGGGTCCCCCCGTTTAAGTTCGCCAGCCTTCTCAAGAAAGTCACAAATCGATGGCCGTAATAATCAGACTGACCCGCGCAGGCAGCAAGAAGGTTCCGTTCTACCGCGTCGTCGCCGCCGATCGCCGCAGCCCGCGTGACGGGCGCTTCATCGAGCAGCTCGGCGTGTACGATCCGCTCCGCGATCCGGTCGAGTTCCGCGTCAACGCGGACCGCCTGGACCACTGGATCAAGAACGGGGCGGTGCCCAGCCAGACCGTGGGCGAGCTTCTCCGCCGGCAGCGCAACAGCGCGGCCGCTGCGCCCAAGGCGTAGTCACCGACCGTCGTCTGATGAGCGACGCGCGATGAGCGACGCGGCCGACAAGGGGGCGTCAAAGAGCGGCGCTCCCGCTCAGCCCGGGCAGCCGGCGCTGCGCGAGCTCGTCGATTACCTGGCGCGCGGACTCGTCGACCACCCTGAAGAGGTCGAGGTCGAGGAGATCTCGGAACCGGACGCGCTGGTGTTCGAGCTGAAGGTCGCCGAACAAGATCTCGGCAAGGTGATCGGCAAGCAAGGGCGGACCGCCAAGGCGCTGCGGACGATCCTGTCGGCGGCGTCGGCGAAGACGCGCCGTCGCGTGATCCTCGAGATCCTCGAGTAGCCGGCGCGATGGTCGTCGCCGACGCGGCGTACGATCCGGACACGTTGTCGGTCGGCGTGCTGGGGCGCCCGCACGGCATCCGCGGCGACATCTACTTCCGACCGCACAACCCGCGGAGCCGCGCCTTCGACGACGTCCGGCGGCTGTTGATCGTGCGGGAAGGCCAGCGCCGTTTTTATGACGTCACGTCGATGCGCCCGGTCGCCGACGCGTACGTCGCGCACCTGGACGGCGTCGAGGATCGCGAAGCTGCAGCGGCGCTGACGCTCGCCGAAGTGCGCATCGCGCGCGCGGCGCTGCCGCCGCTGGGGCCGGGCGAATTCTTCGTCGAGGACGTCGTCGGCTGTGCGGTCGAAAACGAGGACGGCAGCGCGCTGGGCGTCGTGCGCGGCACGCTGTGGAACGGCGCGCACGACGTCGCCACCGTCGAGAGCGACGACGGCGCCGAGCGCATGATCCCGCTGGTCCCCGACTTCGTGCTGAACGTCGATGCGCCCGGCCGTAAGATGAAAGTGCGCTGGCAGGACGAAGACGAAGGCGAAGGCGAAGGCCACCCCGACGATGTCTGAAGCCGACGCACCCCGGATCACCTTCGAGCTGGTGACGCTCTTCCCCGAGCTGTTCGACGGGTTGCTGGCGACCACCGTGATCGGCAAGGCGATCGCCGCGGGAACGATCGCGGTCCATCGCACCAGCCCGCGTGACTTCGGCCTGGGCAACTACCGGCAGGTCGACGACACGCCCTACGGCGGCGGCCCCGGGATGATCATGCGCGTCGAACCGATCGCGGCTGCGCTGGACGCGATCGCGGCCGCCCGCGGCCCGTCGCACCGCATCCTGCTGACGCCGCGCGGGCGCCGCTTCGATCAGGGCGAGGCGCACGCGCTGGCGGCGCGGCCCCGGGTGACGCTTGTGTGCGGTCGCTACGAGGGCGTCGACGAGCGGGTCGCGTCGCTGGTGGACGACCAGCTCTGCATCGGCGACTTCGTGCTGGCGGGCGGCGAGCTGGCGGCGGCGGTCGTGCTGGAGGCGACCGCGCGGCTGGTTCCGGGTGTGCTCGGGTGCGGCCTCTCGGCGGGCGACGAATCGTTCACGGGCGGGCGGCTCGAATACCCGCAGTGGACGCGTCCGGCCGACTGGAAGGGCCAGGCGCCGCCGCCGGTGCTGCTGTCGGGCGACCACGCGGCGATCGAGCGCTGGCGCCGGCGGGCGTCGCTGCGGCTGACCCAGGCGCTGCGCCCCGACCTGATCGCGGCGCGGCCGCTCAGCGCCGAGGAGCAGGAACTGCTGGATTCTGACGACGATCCGACGGTGAAATGACCGTCGGGCTTGACTCCCGCCCGCGGGCCGTCTAGGTATACGGGCTTTCCATGGGCCAGCATCCGCTTCTGAAGGAGATCGAGAGCAGCTATCGGCGCGCCGATCTGCCCGATCTTCGCGCCGGCGACAGCGTTCGCGTTCACACGCTGATCAAAGAAGGCGACAAAGAGCGCGTGCAGATCTTCGAGGGCGTCGTGATCGGCCAGCACCGCGGCGGATCGCGCGCTTCGTTCACGGTCCGCAAGGTCTCCTACGGCGTCGGCGTCGAGCGCATCTTTCCGCTGCACACGTCGCGAATCGAGAAGATCGAGGTCGTCGCGCGCGGTGAAGTCCGGCGCGCGCGCCTCAACTACCTGCGCGAGCTGGAAGGCAAGGCCGCCCGCATCAAGGGCGAGAAGAGCTCGCAGGATAGCGCCGAAGCCGCTGAGGGCGGCGCGGGCTCGGCATCGAGCTCCGCCTCCGAAGCCGCTTCGTAGCGGCTAGTCGCTCCGCGCCGCAGGCGCGGTGTGCGACTATTGTTTCTTCAGGTAGCCGCGATCCCGCGCTGCGCGCGGGGGCGGCTAGCCGCCGACTTCGAACGCGTTCGCAATGTGAACGACGTCGGGTGATCGGCCGTCGTCCCAGAACGTGACCGCGACGACGTCGAAGCGGAAGCCGCGCGCCGACGGTGTCTCGGCGTCGAGATAGAGGCGGGCCACCCGGGCGACGCGCGCGCGTTTTTGCGGCGTGATCGTCTCGAGCGCGTGCCCGCGTTCCTCGCCGGTGCGCGAGCGAACCTCGACGAACACGCACGTGCCCTCGTCGTCAGCGACGATGTCCAGCTCGCCTTCGGGACGCCGCCAGTTGCGCGCGACGATCCGGAGGCCGGCTGTCTCGAGGTGCGCTACGGCGAGCGCCTCGGCGCGGCGCCCCGTTCCGCCGCGCGGATCCACCGCTCCTCGTCGCCTCCGCTGGCGACTAGATCAATGGCAGTCGGGCGGTGTGGCGCCGGCGACCTTCGGGTCGACGAAGTCCGTGCACATGCACATGCGGTGGCACTTGAACGAGCCGACGTCCGTCGGATAGCCGCAGAAGAAGCCACCCGTGCAGCGGTGATCCGTCGGATCGTTCGGGTTGCCCTTCTCGCCGTCCTCGCAGTCCGAGTTGTCCTCGCACTCCGCGGTGCAGAGCGGACCGGTTCCCATCGGATCCTTGGTCGCGCCGGGAAGCAGGCAGATGCGGCTCGGGCACTCGAGCGCCGGCGAAGAGATCGCCGCGATCTGGCCGGTGGTACCGCCGAGCGGCATCGTGCCGAGCTCGCATGGCCGCCCAACGTGCTTGTCCTCGCAGGCTCCGCCCAAGGTGAAGATACCCAGCGCCAGCGCCATCAACGCGGCGCCTCGCGCAAACGCCGAGATCGAGGGGGACAGGGCAGGAGACAGGGAAGGAAACCTCATGGGCACTCCTTGCGTTCCGGGGGGAAGCTCACGTGGGCCGCGGCGCGTCTGTGAATCCAATGCCAAAGCCCGAAAGGCGGCGCCATGTTACCTACACGACCATAGCTGTCAAGCGTCGCCTGTCGTCCTGACGCGAGCAGTAAGTGGACGAAACACACACTCGTTAGTCGCGCGCTCCGGAAAAAAATCGGTCGAGAAAAAATGCTGACCGAGTAAGGCGATGACGCAGCTAATCTCTTGATTTCGGGCGCGAATCTCCTTGACACAAAAGTTCGTGCTTGCGTAGCATGAGCGGGTTTTGGGTATGTAACTCCACGTGCGCGCACGCGCATGTGGCGTCCTGGAAGGTGATGGCGGGCGGTGTATGGGTGCAGCAGCTGCGACTCGTGATCCCTTTCTTTCCGAAACCGGCGTAAAAGAGTCCCTCTCTTGTCCCCCCTCCGTGCTTCAACGCACAAACAGCGAGGTTCCCGTATGACCCGAATCCGCGTCGTCGGCCTGTTGTTGACCAGTTCTTTGCTGCTCGCGAGCCCGTTTGCCGAGGCGAAGAAAAAGAAGAACGCCGAGTTCGTTCCCGAGGAGGGAGCGTCCGGCGACCAGCCGTCGAAGGTGCTGGAGCGCGCGTTCAAGCTCTACGACGGCGAGGATTTCTACTCGGCGTCGATCGAGTTGAACAAGGTCATCGAGGGCGAGTCGGGCGACAGCGAGCCCAACAAGCAGAAGGCCGAGTTCTGGATGGGCAAGGCCCTCTACAACATGAAGTACTTCTCGGCCTCGTTGTCGTACTTCGATCGCATCGTCCAGAAGGGATCGGGGCACGCGTACTACAACGCGACGCTGAAGTGGCTGGCGTCGCTGTCGCGGCAGCTGCCGGATTCGACCGGCATCCTGGAGAAGATCGGTAAGTACAACCGCCCTGAGCTGGATCAGCCCGCGCTGGAGAAGGTGCGCGACGAGCTCTACTTCCTGCTCGGCAAGTTCAACTACCAGAAGGGCAACTTCAAGCAGGCCGTCGAGCTGTTCGCGGCGGTGCCGACCACCAGCGAGTTCTACGTTCAGGCGAAGCTGTTCGAGGGCGCCACGCACGTCCGCGAGTACCAGGCGAAGCCGGCCGTCGAGGCGTTCAAGGAGGTCTTGCGGACCGCCGCCGACAGCACCGACCCGCGCATCAAGCCGTTCGAGGATCTCGCGAACCTGTCGCTCGCGCGCACGTTCTATTCGACCGGCCAGTACGAGCTGGCGACGAAGTACTTCGACCGCGTGTCGCAGGAATCGTACGACTGGGCGAACAGCCTGTTCGAGTCGTCGTGGGCGAACTTCATGCTGAAGCAGAAGGGCTACTCGAAGGCGCTCGGTAACATCCACACGATCCAGGCGCCCTTCTTCGAGAACTACATCAAGCCCGAGTCGATCGGTGAAGGGCTGACGGTCAAGGCGACGATCTATTTCTACAACTGCCTCTACGACCGCGCGCAGGAAGCGATCGACGAGTTCAACGCCATCTACCCGACGGTGTTCACCGAGCTCAAGAAGGTCATCGCCGGCACCAGCGAGAACAGCCAGCTGTTCGACCTGGCGGTCAAGATTCGCAAGGAGACGTCCGGCCTGCCCGAGCAGGTGGAGCGCGCGGCGCGCGGCGTCCTCGGCGACTTG
>DATMZL010001271.1:0-3607 GCA_035607075.1 Polyangia bacterium | reverse complement strand
CGTAAGGGGGTCCAGCAAAGCCGCCGCAACATTCTTGTCGCGCTCGCGCCCAATGTTCAGGTTTTCCCGTATGACG
Source organism: Polyangia bacterium (assembly GCA_035607075.1). Taxonomy (GTDB): domain Bacteria; phylum Myxococcota_A; class Polyangia; order Fen-1088; family Fen-1088; genus JADGRB01. The sequence continues at coordinate 3,531 of DATMZL010001271.1, read as the reverse complement.
AACATGCTGGGATTGGTGGGGCGTCTGGTTGTGGGTTCGACGGTGGTCGCGATGCTGGTTTCGCTGTTCGCGCGGACAGCGTCGGCCGCCGACGGCCGAATTCGCGTGCTGCAAGAGACGCCGGTGAGCCCGGCCGCGGACATTCCGGCGAACGTTCGCAAGGAGTGCACCGGCCTCGGCGATGAGCTGCCGCGGGCGATCATGCGGTCCAGCCGGCGCGTCGCGCTGGTTCCGACGCACCAGGAGCTGGCCGAAAAGACCGGTCGCTACCTGCACGTCGAGATCACCAACGTCAGCGCCCACGGCGGCGGCGCCTTCACCGGTCCGAAGCACCTGAAGGTGCGCGGTTCGCTGATCGAGAACGGCCGGGAGATCGCCGATTTCGAGGCCGAGCGCGGGTCGATGGCCGCGGCGTCGACGTGCTCGACGCTGAACAAGGCCGAGAAAGATCTGGGCGCGGACATCGGCGTCTGGCTGGAGAACCCGAAGCCGCGCTCGCGCCTGGGCGACGCGAAGTAGCCCGCGGTCGTCGTCAGAATGGCAGCGGCCAGGCGGCGCCCGCGAAGGCGTTCCAGGGCGGCAGCGGCGGTCCGTAAGGGAAGCCGAACGAGCTGACGCTGACGTCGACGCCGCCGATCAGCGTGACGCCCGCGCCAGCGCGGGCGCGCAGGCCGAACGTCAGCCAGATCTGGTTGACGAAGTTCGGCGTCTGGTCGCTGAGCGCCGGATCGGGGCCGACGGTGACCAGCTCGTAGTGGTACTCGAAGAACGGCTGCAGGCGCGCGAGCGGCGCGTCCAGCCCGACGGCAGCCCGGATGCGGCTTCGGCCCATCCCGCGCGCGAACATCGCGAGTTGGCGCGCCGCCGCCGACTGGCCGGCGAAGTCGATCTGGTTGTTCGATCCATCCGCGATGAAGCCGGCGCTTCCGTGCACGCGCAACGGCAGCGAGGGCCAGCGCGCCCGCAGGTCTGACGTGGCGAGCAGGTCGATCCACGCGGCCCCCGATCCGGGCCACGAACCGGGATCGAACGGAAGCCGCGCGCCGAGCTCGACGCCGCCCGCCAGCGCGCGCCAGATCTGCGCCGCCGCCTTGGCGCCGACGGTGAAGGTGCCGCTGCCGATGGTCGAAACGGTGGCGCTCGACGCGGGCGTCGCGTCCTGGTGGCTGCGGTTCCAGGCGCCGCGCAGCGCTGCGAACAGCTCGATGTGCCGATGCACGGTCAGCCCGGCCGCGAGATCGCCGGCGGCCTTCGTGTTCGTGTCGCCGAAGACCAGGAAGTCGCTCGCGCGCGACAGTTCGCCGTAGAGCGCGAGCCGCAGGCTGCGCGCCTCGCCGATGTCGGTCGTCGACAACCGGAACAGACCCGACGCGCCCGTCACCGTCGGTGATGGCGCGTCGGTGCGCGGGGGTTCGCCCGCCGCGGCCGCGGGCGCCCAGCAGGTCATCGCCATCGCGACGACGCACCAGCGAGCCGCCCCATTGCGCACCAAGACGGCGTTCATCCTAACCGGAATCCGTCCGCGCGGCCGCGCGCCTTGATATGCTCGCGGACGGACGAGGCGATGCGCGTTGTTCGCTGCGGGGTGCTGGGGGCGATGTCGGTCATGATCGCGGCGTGCGGCGAGCGCCCGCCGCTCTGCCCCGACGCGCATTTCGACGGCGAGGTTCCCGTCGCGGCGACCAGCACCACGATGCCGTCGTTCCTGCGCGTCACGGCCCACACGACCTCGGACGAAGGCGGCATCGGCGTCGACATCGTCGACGGGCGCGGCACCGTCAGCTACGAGGGCCGCGGCCCGATTCCCGCCTTCATCTTCGAAGAGATTCCGTGGGGTCTGATCGATCGCACGCTGTACGCGGGGCTCGGCATCCTGGACGGCGTCTGGTATCCGTTCTGGCTCTACTGCACCGACGACGGCCAGCTCACGGACTTCGACGGCGAGATGACGGATCGCGATGTCGCCGTGCTTTCGTCTGTTCACGGGACCTGCGTGCCGAGCGCGCCGCTCGCGGGGGGCGGTCTCGATCTTCCCGCCCACACTCTGCGCAACGTCGCGCTGAGCTGCGGGTACACGGTGACCGGTGCGCCCGGCCAGCTGCCGATCGATCTGGGGAGCAGCCGAGCCGGCACGGCTCTGGCGGCCGGCCACGCCGCCACGGTGCTTCCGTTTCACACGGTCGACTGCCGCGAGAACTGCGGGACGCCCGGGTGGTACGAGCTGCACGCCATCGTGTTCGACCCGAGCACGCAATGGGCGGCGTTCGGGGTCTTTTACCTGGATGAGTCCAAATTCGTGCTCGCAGGCAATGGCGTTCAGCTTCCGGCAGCGTCGGACTTCGGCGAGTTCTACCAGGGCGCCACCTGGACGCTGGCCCGCTGACGGCGTGCTAGCGTCGCGCCAGGGCGGGCTCGCGTGAGCATTAAGAAAAAGACCAGCCAGCGCGGCGCGCGTCAGGACGTCCGCCGCGACGCCGCGGGTCGGGCGCATCTCATCATCCAGCGCGACGGCCACGGGCGCGAGGTGGGGCTGGCGCTGTCCGCGCCGCTGTTCGACGACGCGTGGCAAAACGACGTCGCGGTCGCCGTCGCCGCGACCGCGCACGCGATGCTCGGCGAGGGGCACACGTTGGCGCAGGCCGCGGCGCTGGGTCGCGATGCGATGGGCGCGACGTCGAGGATCGTCGAGGGCGCGCTGGCGCAGTCGCCCGATCGCCCGCCGGCGTGCCAGGCCGGCTGCGCGCACTGCTGCCACCAGGCAGTGGGCGTGACGCCGCCCGAAGTGTTCGCGATTCACGCGCACCTACGAACCACGCGCAGCACCGCGGAACTGGCCGCCGTCACGGACCGTCTGCGCGACGCCGACGATCGCACGCGCGGACTGCCGTCGGCGGACCGGGTATCACCCGACCTGCCCTGTCCCTTCCTGGTCGACGCGCGTTGTTCGATCTACCAGGTGCGCCCGCTCGCGTGCCGCGGGACGAACTCCCTCGACGCGGCGGCGTGCGACCGCAACCTGCACGATCCCGCTGCGCGCGCGGCGTTCCTGGCCGGCACGACGAGCGTGCCTTGTTACCGGGAGCCGTTCCGAGCCGCGCACGCCGTCACAGCGGGCCTCCAGCTCGCGCTCGACCAGCTTCACGGCCTGGAGGTGCTGCCGCTCGAGCTGACGGCGGCGATGCGCATCATGCTCGACGCGCCGGACGCGGCGCCGCAGCAATGGCTCGGCGGCAAGGATCCGTTCGCGGCGGCGCGCGGCGGCGACGTCACCGACGATCCGCGCATCCGCGCGCTGAGCGGCCGCCGGTCGCCCTGAAACGCCCACCCCCAAAAGCAAAAGCCCCCTTGCGGGGGCCTTGCTTGGTTCGCTGGGTGGGGCTTGAGGGGCTGAGGCTGGAGGCGGGCCTACGCTTTGATCGCAGTCAGCTCGCCCGGGTTCTTGATTCCCGGCGTACCGTTCGCGTCGGTGTAGTCCATGACGCCAAAGCGGTCGACGGGCGTGAAGCCGCTGACGTTCTTGCCCATGGCGTT
>DATMZL010001607.1:0-2624 GCA_035607075.1 Polyangia bacterium | reverse complement strand
CGGTAGCGCGACGACGCCCGCGAGGACGAGCGCACGGGTGGTCGGTGACATTCGGCGCGGCGATTCTATCAAGGCCTAGGGTTCCCGATTCGATCGCAGAAGGATGTCGGCGGTCACCGGCAGGTGATCGGACGCCCGGCGCGCCACGGGCGTGGCGTGCGCGGCCAGCGCCGTCAGCGCGGCCTGCGGTTGGACCCAGATCCGATCGAGCGCGAACACCGGAAACGCTGCCGGGAACGTCGGGACATTCGCGGTCCGGCCCAGGCGCGCGTGTAGCCAGCGCAGCGGGCGTCCGACGGCGAACCATTCGTTGATGTCCCCGCACAGAACGACGAAGTCGGCCCGGCTTTCGCCCAGCAGGTCGAGCAGCCGGCGGACCTGCGTGCGTCGCTCGCCCGGCAAGAGGCCCAGGTGGGTGACGACCACGCGCACCGTCACGCCGTCGATGTCCAGGTCGACGTCCAGCGCGGCGCGCGGCTCGCGCGTGTACACGGTCAGGTCGACGTGGCGGACGTCGAGCACGGGCCGGCGCGTGAGCACGGCGTTGCCGTAGTGCCCGTCGGCGCGGTACATCGTCGGCCCCGCGATCGCGTGAAGCCCGAGCGTCGCCGCGAGAAACTGCATCTGCATCGACGCGCTCGTCTCGCCGTGGCGGGCGTCGACCTCTTGCAGGCCGATGATGTCGGCGTCGATCTCGCGCAGCACCGCCGCGATCCGGGCGGGGTCGCGCTGGCCGTCCGCGCCCACGCATTGGTGGATGTTGTAGGAGGCGATGCGCAGCCGGGCCGGCGAGCCTGTCACCGCCGCCTCGCGATTCGCCGTTTGAGCCACCAGAGCACCGCGCTGATCGCGCCCGCGACCAGCACGAGCACGATCAAGTTGTTGGCGTGTGGGTGCCGGACCGTCGCGCCGATGCGGTCCGCGAACACGGTCAGGGCCAGCACGCCGGGCAAGAGGCCGATCGCGTTGCCGATCACGTAGTCGCGAAATCGAATCCCGAGCGCGCCGGCAGTGATGTTGATCAGCGAGAAGTTGCCGACCGGCAGCATCCGCGCCGCGATGACGGCCAGCATGCCGCGCTGCCGGAGCTGCCGGCCGATCCGCTGCACGCGGGGCCGCTCCAGCCAGCGGGGGCGAAAGCGCCCGACCAGCCGACCGATGCCGTAGGTCATGATCGCCGCCGACAGCGCGCCGCCCAGGCAGTAGACGATCGCTGCGGGCGCCGGAAACAGGAGGGCGGTCGCGCCGAGCAGCAGCGTGATCGGGAAGAAGACCAGCGTCCCGCCCAGGTACGCGCCCAGGACCGCGAACGGCGCCGCCGGATGACCGCTGAGCTTTTGCCCGAGCGCGACGACCCGGTCGACGTTGAGCAACGTCCGCAGCGGCGTCATCCGCCAGACGGCGAGGACCGCGAGCAACGCCACGATCGCGATTCCCCAGCCGACGAGCGATCGGCGAACGGGGCGGCGTAGCGCCTCGGGGACCAGCATCGCGAGCAGCTGGTCGGGCGCGGGCTTCTCGGGATCGCAGGCGAGCCCGTCGAGGAAGGCGAGGTCGAGCGGTGGTTTTCCGCCGGCGGCGACGGGCTCCGGCTCGGCGGCCGCCGCCGGTTCCGGAAGCGGCGCGAGCGAGCGCGCCCGGCCGCGCAACGCTTCGATGGCCGCGATCAGCGAACCACGCGTCGCGAGGGCGTCGGCGATCGCCTGCGGGTCGCAGTCCAGGTGCTCGCCGAGCAGCCGGTGGCGCAGGGACGCGATGGCGCCGCCCAGTCGCGCATCCAGATCGGTGTCCAGCACGAGATCGCATTCGGTGTCGAGCCCCATCGAGCGGTTGCTGAGGTTGGCCGACCCGACGCGGGCCCAGCGATCGTCGACGATCATCACCTTGGCGTGGACGTTCATGCACGCGTGGTCGTCGAGCGTGGGGATGGTCGGGAAGTAGAGGCGCAGGCGCCCATGCCGATCGGCGACGCGCAGGTGGCGCAGCAGGCGCGCCCGCATCAACCCCATCGAATTCTGTTCCAGCCAGCCGTGCTCCTCGCGCGGGAGCACGGCGATGATCTCGGGGCTGTCGGGCTTGGCGAGACGGCGGGCGAGCGCGGCGCCGACGGCCGCCGACGTCAGGTACTGGTTCTCGATGTAGATGAAGCGGCGGGCCGCGGCGATGGCTTCGAGCGCGAAAGCGGATACCTCGTGGACTGCGGGCGCCGCACGGAACGCGGGCATCGTGCGCGCGATGCCGATGGGCGCGTCGTGCAGGTCGGGGATCGTCGCTTCGGGCCAGATGTCGGCGGCCGGTTGTGACGGCGGCGCGATCGCCGCCGGCGGCGGCGCGGTTTGCCCTGTGGCGGCGTGCCAGCGCGCGCGCGCCAGCTCGCCGAGCGCGGCCGCCGCGTCGCCGTCGACCATCATCTGAACGTCATGTGCGGGCGGGTAGGGGCGGCCGGTCGGATCGACGCGGCCGGGATCGCGCGCGTGGTGGGCGGGCGTGTCCCAGCGTCGGATGGTCAGATCCAGACCGCCCGCGAAGGCGATCGCATCGTCAACGACGACGATCTTCTGATGGTGGGAAGCGCCGAACGGGTGGGCGTCGTCCAGGTGGAACGAGAGGCGCGGGTGGGCGTT
>DATMZL010000143.1:0-2438 GCA_035607075.1 Polyangia bacterium | reverse complement strand
CACGCCCGTGCCCGCCGATCGCTGGTGGCAAGCTGTCGGTTACGGCGCCTCGGCCGGCTTCGCCACCACCGTCGCCAACGCGGCCGGGCCGGTGATGAACCTCTACCTCCTGGCGCGGCGCCTTCCCAAGCACGAGTTCGTCGCGACCGGCGCCTGGTTCTTCTTCGTCGTCAATCTCGTCAAGGTCCCGATCTACGCGTGGCACGGGCTGATCGGCCGGCGTTCGCTGATCTTCGATCTCGCGCTCGCACCGTTCGTCGTCGCGGGCGCGTTGCTCGGCCGCGCGTTGCTGCATCGAATGCCGCAAACGTCGTTCGATCGGCTGGTGATGGCGCTGACCGTGTGTGCGGCCGCGCTGCTGCTCGCGCCGCGTTGATTCGTCTTGCCGCGCTTTTGCCCGGTGCTAGCCTGCGGCCGCGCGGACGCGGAAAAGGAAAAGAGGCTCCCATGGCAAACGAAAAGACGATTCTCATCACCGGTGCGACGGGCAAGCAGGGCGGCGCAACGATCCGGCATCTCGCCAAGCGCGGCGGTTTCAAGCTGCGCGCGATGACCCGCAAGCCCGACGGTGACGCCGCGAAGGCCGTCGCCGCGCTGGGCGCCGAAGTGATCGCCGGCGACCTCAACGATGCGGCTTCGCTCGAGCGCGCCGTCGCGGGCGCGTGGGGCGTCTTCGCCGTCCAGAACACCTGGGAAGCCGGCGTCGAGGGCGAGGAAGAGCAGGGCAAGCGCCTCGCCAAGATTGCGCACGACAAGGGCGTGCAGCACTACGTGTACACGTCGGTCGGCTCCGCCAACCGGCGCACCGGCATCCCGCACTTCGAGAACAAGTTCCGCGTCGAGGAGACGGTGAAGGCGCTCGGCTTCCCTTCGTACGCGATCCTGCGGCCGGTCTTCTTCATGGAGAACCTGCCCAGTCCCTGGTTCCTGAACGGCGACAAGCTGACCACCGCGCTGAAGCCGGAAACGAAGCTGCAGATGGTCGCGGTCGACGACATCGGCAAGTTCAGCGCCAAGGCGTTCATCGAAGCGGACAAGTTCAAGGGCGCCGAGATCGAATATGCGGGCGACGCCGTCACGATGAGTGAGGCGGCCGCCGCGCTCAGCGAGCTCACCGGCAAGACCGTCAGCTACCAGCCGATTCCGATCGCGGCGGTGCGCGCGAACAGCGACGACTTCGCCAAAATGCTGGAATGGTTCGACGCGGTCGGGTACGCGGCGGACATCCCCTCGCTCGAGGCGCGCTGGGGCATCCGCCCGCTGACGCTCAAGCAGTGGGTCCGCACCCAGCGCTCCGCATCGTGAAGTCGCGTGGGGAGCCGGCGAGCTTTGCTCGCCGCGTACCATCGCGGGAGGGTTCGGGAACCCTCTGCCGGTTCCCGAAATAGCGACAAACGGGTCGGCGCGCCGTCAGTTTTTCGTGTCGGCGCGCGGCCTTGCGGCGCGAAAATGCCGGCGATGCGCGGCACGCAACCTGCTTCGCTCGCCGGGGCCATGAACCGGCGGGGCGCGTTTGGCGGGTGCTTGCTGGTGTCGCTCTGCGCGATCGCGGCGGTTGGCTGCGGCACCAGCGCGTCCTCGAACGACGCGAGCGGCGGCGCCGGAGCGGGCGGTGGTGCCGCGGGACACGGAGGCACGACGGGCGCGGCTGGCTCGACGGGCGCCGGCGGATCGGCAGGCACCACCGGCGGCGGCGGTTCGACAGGATCGGGCGGCGCGACGGGCGCGGGCGGCGGCGCTGCGTGCGGCAGCGTGCGATGCGGTGCCAACCAGGTCTGCGCCCACCCGTCGTGCGGCGGCGGCGTCGCCGTGTGCATTCCGCTCGGCGACGGCGGACAATGCCCCGACAACTGGATCAAGACGGACCTGTGCAACGCACCGGCGGGGGCGGGACCTGGCTGCGCTCCACCGCCCTGCAATCCGCCGACTCCGTCCTGCGTCGACATTCCGTCGGCGTGCGGCGGCACGCCGACGTGCGGTTGCCTGCCCGCGAACATCTGCAACCTCCCGAACGGCCAGTTCGGGGGCACTTGCGCGGCCGTGAGCGCTGGTCAGGTACTCTGTCTGTCCGCTGCGGCAAACACCACGACCGGGAGGTGATCGATGCGTTCCGCGAGCCACGTGCGAAGCGTCGTTAGCAAAACGGATCTCGCGCTCGTCGCTGCGATCGTCGCGTTGGCAGGCTGCGGAAGCGTCACAAAGAGCACCGACGGCGGTGGTCACGGCGGAACGACTGGTGCGGCCGGGACACACGGCGCGGGCGCGGCGGGGACCACCGGTGGCGCCGGCATGACCGGCCAGGCCGGCACGTCCGGCACCAGCGGTCAGGCCGGCACGACGGGCCAGGCTGGCACGAGCGGTCAGGCCGGCACGAGCGGCGACGCCGGCCGCGGCGGCACCACCGGAACAGCCGGGCGCGGCGGCACGACCGGCACCGC
>DATMZL010001654.1:0-2735 GCA_035607075.1 Polyangia bacterium | reverse complement strand
GCTCTGGAGATATTCCTTGGTCACGAGCAGCTCGCGCTCCAGCTCCTGGAACCGCTGATCCTCGGGGTTCGCGGACCCCGGTCCCGCGGGGGCAGGCGGCGGCAGCAGCCGGGCCGGCTCCGGCTCGTGGAACAGGACCAGGTAGCAGCGGCTCCTCGTGTCGGGCTCGATCACGGGCGGGACCTCGATCTCGACCGCGCGTGTCTTGCCGTCCTCGGTCAGACGCGTCTCCAGCGAGACGCGTTCGTTGTTCGCCTTCGCCTCGTGCAGCGCGCGCCGCAGGTCCACGTGCAGCTCGGGCCGCGCCAGGCGCAGGATGTTGAAGCTCGGCGCGCCTGGCATCGGTTCGAAATATGGTCCTGTCCGCCCGCGGATGTGGACGATGTCGAGATCCTCGTTGATGACGACGCCGGGCGGTCCGTAAATTTCCAGGATCTTGCGTTCGGCGACGGTGGCGAGGCTGGTCGCGGAACGCTGGGCGACGTTCGGCTGTATCGCCGGGATGTTCTCCGTGCTCTGGACGCCGAAGCCGAAGTCGAGCGCCGCCATCGATGCGACGTTGCGCTTGGCGTAGATCTTGTTCTTGCGGTCGAGCAGCGAAAAGAACTCGCTGGATTCGCCGACCGTCTCGGACGTGCCCAGCATGAGGTACCCGGTGGGCAGCAGCGCGTAGTGGAGGATCCGGAGAACCTTCTTTTGCATGCCGGGACGCAGGTAGATGAGAAGGTTCCGGCAGCTGACGAGATCAAGCCGCGAGAACGGCGCGTCCTTGGTGACGTTCTGGTTGGAGAAGACCACCATGTCTCGAATGCGCCGCGCGACCTGATATTCCGATTCTTTCTTGATGAAGAAACGGTGCAGCCGCTCGGGCGAGACGTCCAGAGCGATGTTCTGCGGGTAGATGCCGCGGCGGGCGTGCTGGATCGACGTCTCGTCGACGTCGGTGCCGAAGACCTGCAGGCGAAAGTCGGGCGCGCGGTCTTCCAGGTGCTCGAGCAGGCAGATCGCGATCGAGTACGCTTCCTCGCCGGTGGAGCAGGCGGGCACCCAGATGCGGATGTGCGAGCCCACGTCCTTGTTCTCGAGCAGGCGCGGAAAAATGCGGGTCTTCAGGGCCTCGAACGGCTCATCGTCACGGAAGAAGCTGGTGACGCTGATGAGCATGTCCTTGTACAGCAGGCGCAGCTCGTCCGCGCTGCTCTGAACGAACTTGATGTAGTCGGTCAGCTTCTCGATCTTGTGCAGCGCCATCCGGCGCTCGATGCGCCGGTCGATCGTCGTCGGCTTGTAGTAGCTGAGGTCGTTGCCGAACGCCGTCCGCATCAGGACGATCAGCTTCGCGACGCTCTCCTGCGTCTGCAGCGCCGGCTGCTTCGCCCGCGCCAGGTACGGGTGCTGGCTGATGTTCTGCAGCTCCTGCGCGATGCCGTCGGGCGGCAGGCAGAAGTCGGACCAGCCGCTCTCCATCGCGTTGCGCGGCATCCCGTCGTACTTCGCGGTCGAAGGATCCTGCGCGAACGTGATCCCGCCAGCTTCATTGATCGCCTTCAGGCCGAAGGTTCCGTCGGACCCGGTCCCCGAGAGGACGATGCCGATCGAGCGCGTCCCCTGATCGGCCGCCAGCGAGCGGAAGAAGTAGTCCACCGGAAGGTGCGGGCCGTGCGGCGTCGCGGTGCGCGGCGGCGACATCACGTGCAGGACACCCTGCAGGATCGCGAGGTCCGAGTTCGGCGGGATCACGTACACCTTGTTGGGCTCGACCTGCGTGCCGTCGGCGGCGGCCAGAACCTTGATGTTGCTGGTGCGCGAGAGCAGCGCGGGTAGGAAGCTCTCGTGCTTGGGCGCGAGGTGCTGCACGACCACGAACGCCATGCAGTCGAGCTTGATGTTGCTGAGCAGCGCGGTCAGCGCCTCCAGCCCGCCCGCCGAGGCGCCGATGCCGACGATGAAGAAGCCCGGGGCGCCGTCCGCGCGCGCGCTGTCCCGGCCGGACTCACCCTGAACAGGTGCGCCTTCTTCGGGGTGGTCCTCGCCGCGCTCGTCGGCGTGCTCGACCACGTCCGGAGCATCGCTGCCTGAAGCAGCTTCACTTCCGGAATTGGGTCCTTTGTCAGCCGGCATCAACCCTCCCAAAAGGCGGCCCACGCCCGCCCTCACGCCTCACACCGCGGGCACGATCGCAGCGCGACCACGCACCGTCAAGCTTGTAAATACGGTGTAGCGCTTAGGACCGCGTGTTGCGCCACACCGTTCGCGCTACAGCTCGCTTTTACACAACTTTCTCGTCTTTCTCGTCGGGGGCCCTTTCGCTTTCGCTTCGCCAGCACAACATTGCGGGGCGATGCAAGTCGGGGGCAGTCCTGAAATTCTCCGCGAGGCGAAACCCGCCACGGAAAATGTTTTGATCTTGCTCGTCGAGGACGACTTCGTCCTTCGATCGTCGCTGTCGGAGTTTCTTGGCGCCGAGGGCTTTCGCGTCGAGTCGTGCGCCGACGGGCGCGAGGCCTTCAGGCGGCTTCACCAGCCGCCGGCGCCGGACCTCATCCTGCTGGACATCATGCTGCCGCACCTCGACGGCTTCGAGCTGCGCGCGCTGCAGCGGAAAACGCCCCTCATCGCCAAGATCCCGGTCGTGGTCATCTCGGCCTACGACCTGGACCCGCAAACGGTCGACGAGCTGGGCCTGCCACCGCCCTTCCGGAAGCCGCTCGACATCGACAAGCTACTTTCCAAGA
>DATMZL010000148.1:0-6232 GCA_035607075.1 Polyangia bacterium | reverse complement strand
GCGATGGAGCCGCCGATCAGCCTCAACGTCGTGTCTCTGGCGGTGCTCGCGCTGGCGCTGCAGATCGCGAACTCGTACATCTTCAACGCCGCTCACAAGGGGGGACAGACCTGGCGGTCGGGGACGGCGGTCCACTACGTGCTGCACCAGGATCGCATGTGCACCTGGTTCGCGGTCTTCATGCGGCCCTACATGACGTTGTGGCTGTCGCGGATCTTGTCGTGGGGCGCGCTGGCCACCGAGGCGATGCTGCCGGTGATGCTGCTGGCTCCGGTGGCTAAGGTGCCGGCGCGACGGGTCGCGATCGTCTGCATCATCGCGCTGCACGCCGGCTTCCAGCTGTTCATCAACCTGGGCGTGTTCTCGCTGGCGATGATCGGCTACACGCCGTTCTTGATGACCGGCGCCGACTGGGATGCGCTGGCGCGCTTCGCGAAGCGGCGCAAGCGGCAGATCACCGCGTACTTCGACGCCGGATGCGGCGTCTGCTTCCAGATCGTCCGCGTCTGGGCGCGGCTGGATCGGCTGGAGCGCATCACGTTCCGATCCAGCGCCGATCTGCCGGCGCCCGAGACCGGCGGCGCGCCGCGCGGTGTTTCGCCCGAGCTGCTGTCGCGCACGATCGTCGTCGTCGACGACGAGACCGGTGCGACGTACATGCGCGCCGACGCGGTCGCCCAGATCCTGCGCGCGTTCCCGTTCGGTTGGCTGTGGTCGCTGCCGCTGCGATTGCCCGGGCTGCGCGCGCTCGCGAACCTGTTCTACGATCTGTTCGCGCGCCGCCGTGAATCGATCTCCGTGGGAATGGGGCTGGCCGCGTGCGAGCTGCCGGCGCCGCCGGCGCCCGTGGGCGACGCGGCGGTAGCGTCCGAAACGCAGGCTGCCGAGTCGCCGCTGACGCCGGCGGAGACCGCGCCGCCCCTGTTCACGCCACCGGCGCCTAGCGCCGAACCTTCGCCACTATTCGCGCCGCCTGCGATCGCGGCGTCTTCGTCCATCGTCGCGCCCGCGGCCGTCGCGGCGCCGCTGCTCGCGGTCGCTTCCATGGACGCTGCGGCGCCGCTGGTCGCGGAGGTCGCGCCGACACCGCTCGTCGCGGAGATCGCCGCCGCACCCGAGCCGCCGCCGGTCGAGCCGCCGGCGCCCGCCGTCACCGCGGCGCCCGCCGGCAAGGCTGTCGCGCCGGTCCTCCAGCAGCTCCGCTCGCTCGGCTGGGCGCTGCGCGAGGTCGCGGTGCTCGCGCTGATCGTCACGATGGTCAGCGAGACGCTGTACATCAACGCGGCGATACCCCAGTTCCTGAAGCACGAGCAGCCGCTTTGGATCAAACGCCTGGTCGCCTACCCGCGCATGATCCAGGCCTGGTCGATGTTCGCGTCGGACGCGCCCACCACCGATCAGTCGATGGTCGTCGACGCCCTCACGGTCGACGGCCGCCACGTGGATCCCTACAGCGAGGCCACCTCGCGCTACGACAACCCGGGCCGCGACGAGATCCCCGTTCGTCTCGACAACGATTCGTTCGTGTTCAACTACTCGGGACGAATTCCGACCTCGGGCGCGTACCATCAAGCGCTGACCGAGTGGATCCTCAACTACCACGAACGTACGGGCGATCCGCACGACCGCATCGTCAGCTTCGATTGCTACGAGGTCGACGACGACAGTCCACCCATCGGCGAAATGAAGCCGCGCAACATCCACAGCCACGTCTTCCTCAGCTACCCGTCCAAACACTAGATCGCCGTATGCGCGGGGTGGTCGTCGCTGGTCTCGCCGCAACGGTGGCCGCCTGCGCGGCGTCCGCGCCGCCGACTTCGCCACCGCTCGCGGCGCCCGCACTGCCACCGCCGGCCGACGTCGTCTTCGACTTCGAAGCGAGCGGCGGGCGCGCCATCGACAGGGCCGTTACGAGCCTACGTACGGAGCTGGGACGAAGTCACCCGGGGGCCGAGGTCGTGGCGCGCGGAAACGACACCGTGGTCGTGCGCGGGTACCGCGGAGATCTCGAAGCGCTGATCGCGACGGCCGGCGGGCGGCGTTCGGTCTGGGTGGCGCCGACCGCGCTCGTCGATCTCCGGTACCTCGCCGAGCCCCTCCCGCCGGGCGTCGATGCTCAGGAGCTCACCGATCCAGCCGGGAAGGAGGTCTACGCGCGGTCGATCGCCGCGGACGAGTCCGCCCTCCGCGCCTGGATCGCCAGCACGCACCCGCCCGCCGGACACGTCGTTCTCATCGGAGACGACCTGCTCGATCCGGGCTACGTGCGCACCTACGTCGTGTCGCGCACGCCGCTCGCGTCCAACTTCGACACAACAACCGTGCGCACCGGAACAGACGATGACGGCGCATTTGCCGACGTTTTCGTCGGCGACGCCGCGGCGCCGGCGCTGGTCGCGTGGACGAGCGCGAATATCGGGCGCCGCATCGCCGCCGTCAGCCACGGGCGCGTTCTGACCGCGCCGATCGTTCGCGTGCCTGCCCGGAACGAGAAGCTGGGCGCGCGTCTTCGCTTCGGCTTCGGCCGCGACGCCGAGGCGCATCGCTCCGCGAACGACTTCAGCGCCCTGTGGCGAGCGCCGGCGAGCGACTCGGGGCTGCGCCTGCGCGGCGTCGACCCCGCGCTTTACTGACGCGGCGGCGGTGCGCCGATCGAGATGCGCACCCAGCGGCCGGGACGAACGACCAGCGTGCCGCTGACGGCGATCTGCGCGGGCGGGACCCAGACGGTGCCGATCTCGGGCGGGCGCTCGTAGTGGCCCGAGGCCCAGATCCAGGCGATGCCGTTCCAGTCGTAGCGCCCCTGGATCCAGGTGGCGCCCGCGAACGGCGCGGGCGGCGGCGTCTCGACGGGCGGCGGCGGGCAGGTCGGACGGTCGACGGCGCCGACCTGGCGCAGCCGCAGCTTGGTCAGCACGCGCAGGTCCAGCGCCGCCTGCGTCTCCCAGCGCACGCGCTCGGCCGCCTCGGCGCGCGCGGATGCCAGGTGCTTCGCCTCCGCGTCCATCTCGCGGAACATTGCCTCGTCGCGCTTGCGCCGGAAGTCGGGGTCCGCGCCCATCCCTTGGAGGCGCGCGACCAGATTGAAGCGCAGGTCGAACGCCGTGCGGCGCGCAACCGAGAGCTCCAGCTCGTGCCGGGCCTTCGCTTCGTACTGCCGGCGCTGCTCCTCGCGCCGCGCGGCGAGGCGCGCCTCTTCCTGGTGCTGGCGATAGTAGGGATCCGCGCCTTGGCGCTGGAGCCACGCGAAGATCTGCCAGCGCAGCGCGACCGCCGCCTGGCGGGCGCGCCATTCGCGCGCGCGGCGCTCCGCGGCGTCGCGTTCCAGCTTCGCGCGCGCCTCGATCTGCAGATTGATTCGCACGTGGTCGGCCGCGAGCTGCGCTTGGCCGTCCGCTTCTTCCTTCGCGAGCCGCGCCTGGCGCGCAGCCTCTTCCTTCGCGAGCCGTTCGCGTTCCTCGCGCGCACGCCGCTCGCGCTCGGGCGCCTCGCGCCGCTCGCGCTCCGCCGCGGCCTCGCGCTCGCGGCGCAAGCGGTCCTGCTCCACCTCGCGCTCGCGTCGCAGGCGTTCCTGCTCTGCGGCCGCTTGCCGCCGCCGGTTCTCGTCCTCGGCGGTCTGCCGGCGCCGGTTTTCTTCGTCGACCTTCACCTGCGCGAGCGCCTGCGCGCGCTGGCGCGCGAACGGATCAGCGCCCAGGCGCTGCAGCCGCGCGGTGATCTGCCAGCGCACGGCGAACGCCGCCTGCCGCGCCTGCCATTCCTTCGAACGCGCCGCGTTCTCCTTCGCGAGCCGCGCTTGCTCCTGCCGCCAGCGCTCCTGGTCGGCGCGCACCTGCGCTTCGCGTTGTCGCTGATACTCCTCGGCGGTCGCGGCCTGGCGGCGGCGCGCCTCTTCGTCGGCAGCGGCCTGCCTGCGCCGCGCGTCCTCGTCGGCGGCGGCCTGGCGGCGGCGCGCGTCCTCCTCCGCCTGCGCTTGCGCGACGGCGCGCGCCCGCGCGCGGGCCATCGGGTCGGCGCCGTGGCGCTGCAACGATCCGAGCAACCAGCCGCGCAGCTCCAGCGCTTTCTTGTCCTGCTCGGCGCGGACGGCGGCCTGGCGCGCGCGTTCCTCGGCCTCCACGTCGACAAGGCGGACCAGCTCGAGGAACACCTGCGCGCCAGACGCGTCCTGCGCGGCCGGGTCGGTCACCAGCGTCAGCGCGCAGCGCCCTGCCGGCGACGCGCCCAGTTCGACCTTCCCACGCACGACGGTCGCGCCGTAGTCACCCGGTGGCAGGCTGGCTGGCGGTAGCGACTCGCGGGCCGCCTCGGCCGCAGCCGCGCCCGGATTGATCTCGGCCGTGGCGGTCGCCGAGCCTCCTGGACCCGAGGCGGCGGCGCCCGCCCGCACGGGTGGCGCGACCGCGCCGACGAGCGATCCGATCAGGTTCGCTTGCTGCTGCCTCTCGCGTTCCAACTCGGCGAGCCGCCGGGTGCGGTAGCTCTCGAACGTCTCGCCCATCCGGCCTTCGCGTTCGGCGCTGGGGCAGGTGACCTGATAGTGAAGCTGGACCGCCCGGGGCAGCGACACCACGTACTGCAGGACCTGCGGGCTGTGGCTCTCGGGCACCGGGATCTCTGCGACGGCGGCCGGTCCCGCGCTGGGCGGACCCGCGATGGTGGTCGTCTGCCCGATCAACTGCGTCTGGAATTGCGGCGCGCAGCCGCCGACGGCGACAGCACCCGCCGCCATCACGAACCACATCGCGCAGGTGATCCCGCGCACCGGCTTGCGAGTCACGAACGACGAGAATATTTGTGCGTGCATGGGGCGTCAACCTTGCGGTTTAATGACGGCGACGTTGATGCGGAAATTCCAGCGGCCGTCATCTTCACTTTTCACGTTGTCACATCGTCAAGTCTCACGTCGGACCGAACGAGGAGCTCACATGCCCACCAGCACCCTTCGCGCGCTCGTCCTGTCGCTGCTCGCCGTCTCTGCCTGCGCGACGACCGACGTCAACCACTACAAGCCCGCCCTCGCCAGCCAGGAACTGTGCTGCAACAAACTGGCGGATCCGAACGCGAAGCAGGCCTGCCTGTCCGACATCCCCCGCACGCAGGACGAGACTTCGTCCATCAACCAGGAGACCTTCCAGTGCGTGCAGAACAACTTCACCTGCGATCCGGCGACGGGACGCGCGACCCGGGACTCGGCGCAGAAGCAGCTGGACTGCCTGAACGACCTGGAATCCACGCAGCAGGCGCGCAACGAGACGCCCGCCGCGGCGAAGTGACCGGGGTCGGCACGTAGTCTCGGGAACCCTGAGAGGGTTCCCGAACCCTCCCGCCGAAGCCTCGATCACCTCTCGACATCCCGCCGTCGGACGCTAAGAATGCGTCCATGGCGAACAGTTTCGGCAGCAGGTCCACGCTCGACGTCGGGAAGCGCAAGTTCGAGATTCACAAACTCTCTGCTCTGGAGAAGGCCGGCCTCGCGCCGGCGCGGCTGCCGTTTTCGCTGCGCATCCTGCTCGAGAATTTGCTGCGCCACGAGGATGGCAAGCAGGTCAAGGAGGCCGACATCCGGGCGCTGGCCGGCTGGGATCCGAAAGCCGACCCGGCGAACGAGATCGCGTTCATGCCGGCGCGCGTGCTGCTGCAGGACTTCACCGGCGTGCCGGCGGTCGTCGATCTGGCGGCGATGCGCGCGGCGATGCAGAGCCTGGGCGGCGATCCGACGCGCATCAACCCGCTCTTGCCCGCCGAGCTGGTCATCGATCACTCGGTGCAGGTCGACGAGTTCGGCAAGTCCGACGCGCTGTCGCTGAACGCGCAGATCGAATTTGCGCGCAACAAGGAGCGCTACGCGTTTTTGCGCTGGGGCCAGACGGCCTTCCGCAACTTCGCGGTGGTCCCGCCCGACACCGGCATCGTCCACCAGGTGAACCTGGAGTACCTGGCGCGCGTCGTCTTCACGACGGCGCCGGGCAAGGATGGGCAAGGTGGATTGCCTCAGGCCTATCCGGACACCGTCGTCGGCACCGACTCGCACACGACGATGGTCAACGGCCTCGGCGTGCTGGGCTGGGGCGTGGGCGGCATCGAGGCCGAGGCGGCGATGCTCGCGCAGCCGCTGTCGATGGTGATCCCCGAGGTGACGGGCGTGCGACTCAAAGGGCAACTCGCCCCGGGCGCGACGGCGACCGACCTCGTGCTGACCGTGACGCAGATGTTGCGCAAGAAGGGCGTG
>DATMZL010001154.1:0-2028 GCA_035607075.1 Polyangia bacterium | reverse complement strand
ATGGTTAATTGCAAAATCACCCAATTACCAGATTACCCGATTACCAGATTTACTCTGCGGGAATGATCGAGATAACCCGGCCCATGGCGCCGTGGTTTTCGAATTTCACTCGACCGGCGGTCTTCGCGTAGATCGTGTCGTCTTTGCCGATCCCGGCGTTCAGCCCCGGACGGAACTTGCGGCCGCGCTGGCGGACGATGATCGTGCCGCCGCTGACGAGGTTGCCGTCGTGCGCCTTGGTCCCCAGCCGCTGCGAGTTCGAGTCGCGGCCGTTGCGTGAGCTGCCTTGTCCTTTTTTATGAGCCATTGCTACACCACGATGTCCTTGATCTTCACGCGGGTATAAACCGCGCGGTGCCCCTTGGTCCGGCGCATGCCCTTGCGGCGCTTCTTCTTGAACACGCGGATCTTCGGCCCGCGCGTCTCGCCTTCGACCACGGCCACGACCTTCGCGTTCGCCACGAACGGCGCGCCCGCGACGACTTCGCCGCCGTCTTTTTCGACGAGCAGCACCTGGCCGAGCGTCACTTCCGCGCCGGGCTCGCCGGCCGTCCCATCGAGCGTGGCAAAACCACCGGGCTGGACCCGCATCTGCCGACCGCTCGCCTGAATGATTGCGTACATATTTGCACCCTACGGAAACCTCTATCTTACCCTGAACTTACCCTGAAAACCCAGCAGGCAGGAAGGGCCGGACGGCAGGACAGGCCGGGCCGTTATTTCAGAAGGACCCGGGTTCCTTTGATCTTTTGCGTCGAAAGCGTCCCGAGGAAGTCGGGGACGATGCGGTCCATGAGCTCGAAATAGGTCGAGAGGGCCGGGGTTTCGTTCTGGGAGTTGTAGAGCGCTTCCTCGCGGCGCTGGAGCGAGGAGATCGTCGCGCCCGTGCGGCCGTCGATGAAGATGAACTTGGGCCGGAGCATGAAGCCCTTGCGCTCCATGTAGACGCGCTGCGGGATCACGCGGCGCCGGCCGAGGCCGTCATACACCTCGGTCTCGCGTGTGACGAGGCCGGAGGACGTCCGCGGCACGAAGAGCACCGAGCCGGTGACGATCAGCGGGTTCTGATACTCCTCGCCGATTCGCTTCCAGTACGCCGTGTTCGCGAACAGCCGCTCGTACGGCTCGAGATCCTTTTCGTCTTTGATCTTCTGCGGCAGCACGGTCGCGCCGCTGCTCTCGGCGGCCGACGCCGTGCGGACGCTCGGGCCTTCGGCCGCGCCGGCGTCTTTATCTCCAGGCGCCGCTGTCGCCGCCTTGTTCTGTTCCTGCGCGACGTCGACGAGCTGAATCGGATCCGCGTCGATGACGCGAAGCTCGGACTTCGTGCGCAGCTGGCTGCGCAGCAGCCGCACGGTTTCCTGGTTGGCGTCGATCTCGTCGTTGCCGCCGGCGACAAATCCCGCGACGAGCACGCGCTGGAACGGCGTCACGTCGAGCTTCGACGGAATCGGCGTCTCGACCGGCACTTCGTACAGCTCACCGCCGCACGCGGCCACGAAGCCGGCGGCGATCACGGCCGCAACGAGGCCGAGCCGGTTACTTGTCTTTCGGCTGGGCCGCACGGTCATTGATTTCCTTGAAGAGATCGTAGTTCTGGCGGATGTTCGCGTTCATCGGGTCGAGCGCGAGCGCCTTCTCGTACGCCTTGCGCGCCTTGTCGAGTTGGCCTTCGTGCTCGTACGCGATCGCGAGATCGTTGAATGCCGCCGCGTACTGCGGGTCGAGCTCCACCGCTTTCTCCCAGCGGTAGATGGCCTCCCGCCACAGCCCGCGCTGCGCGACGCTGATCCCGAATTCCATCTGCTCGCGCGCGCTGGTGCGCGCGTCGGCGAGCGCCGGCGCGGCGAAACCGGCGACTATCACCGAGGCAAGCGCGAAAGAGAGCGTCGACCGTTTCATTCAGGACTCGAGGCCACTATAGCTTACGAGCAAGGCATGTGCCACGAGTATTCCGCGTAAAACCGGGGGTTTCACGCACATCCGAGCGTCCGCGATTTACGAAACGTGGTCGGTCGTGTCCACCGG
>DATMZL010000884.1:0-3619 GCA_035607075.1 Polyangia bacterium | reverse complement strand
TTTTCAGCGATAGAAGCGGCGTCAGCGCCACCGACACCAGCGTCATCTGGAGACCGGCGAAGATCCGCGTGCTCTGCCGCCGGGTCACCAACTCGAGATGCACGGGCAACGCGAGGCGACGGCGCAGCCACAGGCCGCCGCGGAACAGGTAGTACGCGGCGCCAAGCAGCAGGTACCAGGGCGGCAGGCGCCCCCACGCCACCGCGACCACCGGCGCGGCGAGCAGACCCAACGCGTCCATCGCCTCGTCGAGGTGCGCGCCGAGCGCGCTCACCTGTCCAAGGCGCCGAGCGACGATTCCGTCGAGACGATCGCAGATCGCCGCGCCCGCGTAGAGCAAGGCCGGGAACCAGCGCACAGGTCCCACCGCGGCGACCGGCGCGAACCCTACCGCCACGCTCACGAGGAGGCCTCGCAGCAAGGTGAGATGGGTGGCTGCTCCGAGGCGCGTCGCGTGCGGATCGACGAGCCGGCGTGCCCGCCAGAGCGTGCCCGACACGATCAGCCAGCTCGCGAGGGACAGAGCGAGAGACGCGGCCGACGTCCAGGGCGCGCGCCAGGCCGCCAGGGACAGGGCCCCCAGCCCGACGGCGATCACGCGCCGGCACGAGCGGTCGATGGGCGCCACGACTCGAGGTTATCGTGTCGCGAGGCCGACGCCAGCGCGGGAGTAGACTGGCCCGATGGCGGGCTCGAGCCTGCTCAAGCGTACGATGGCGTTCCTGCTGGGCTGGACGGCGCTCAACGTCGTCTTCAACCTGCGGTACCCGGCGGAAGGCGCGTTGTGGACCGCGCTCTTGCCCTCGCTCGACGCGACGCTGCTCCTCGCCGCGTGCGCGATCTGCGCCTACGCGGGGCGACGACTGCCGACCGCGTTGACCGTCGCTGTCGGTGTCATCGCGGTTGTCGTCAGGTTGTTCCGGATCGGGGACGGAGTGACAAGCCGCTACTTCAATCGGTCGCTCGACCTGGCATCCGATCTGCGGACGGCGCCCGAGATCGTGCGGTTGCTCGACTCGACCGTGCCGCGGCCGACCTGGATCGCCGGAGGCGTGGCGCTGTGCGCGCTCCTCGTCGGAATCGGCGTGCTCGTCGCCGCGATCCTCCGCCGATCGGAATCGTACTTCGCCGACCGGCGTGGCCGCATCACGTTCGCCGCGGCGGCCGCTCTATTGCTCGGGATCTCCGCGCTCCTCCCGCCGGACGCACGCGGACTTCGGGCGGGCGCGTTCGGTCCCAGCCTCGTACCGGTCGCTGTCGCGCAAGTGCGCAGCGTCGCGTCGCTCGCGCGGCGGCGCGACGCGGCGCTCGCGGAGATCAAGCGAACGGATCAGGATCTGCGCCGGACCGCGCGCGGGCTCGAAAAGTTGCAGGGCGCGAACGTGTTTCTGTTCCTCGTCGAATCGTACGGCGAAACGGTGCTCGAACGCCCTGACTTCGCGCGCGACATCGAACCCGTGTACGAGGCGAGCGGCCGCGCTTTGATCGAGGCCGGCTTCGACGTGGCGTCGGGCCTGCTTTCGTCGCCGACCACCGCGGGACGATCCCACCTCGCCCAGGAAACGCTGGCGACCGGCGTCCGTGCCGCCGATCCGGTGATCGACGCGGTGGTGCAGCGGGAGCGACCGACGACCATCGCCCGGATCTTTCGCGACGCGGGCTACCGCACGATCCTCGTGCAACCGGGAACCACCCACAGAGGCCTCCCCCGCTGGACATACGACTTCGAGAAGGTCTACTCGGCCTGGGACTTCGACTACCGCGGCCCCAGCTACCGATGGGCGCCCATGCCGGATCAGTACACCATCGACTTCGTGCACCGCCGTGAGGTCGCGCGCGCGACGCGCCCCCTGCTCGTCGCGTACGCCCTCGTGTCCAGCCACGCTCCCTGGAGCGATCAACCCCAGGTGGTTCCCGACTGGACCTGGATCGGCGACGGGCGCGTCTTCGACGGCCGACCGGCGGCTCACTTTCCGATCGGCTGGAGCAACCTCGCCGACGGGGCGGACGCATACCTTCACGCCATCACCTACGATCTGCAGATCCTCAGCCAGTACGTCACCAGGTTCGTGGCTGACGATTCGCTCGTCATCGTGCTCGGGGACCATCAGCCGGTCGCAGAGGTGACGCGCGGAAGCCGTTCGTATGCGGTGCCCGTTCACGTCATCAGCCGCAACCGCGCGCTCGTCGACGCGTTTCGCGCCCGGGGCTACCGATCCGGTATGCGCCCGCCCCGCTCCGAAAACCCACCGGGCCTCGAGACCCTGCTTCCGAACCTCCTCGCCGACCTCTCCGGATAGACTGACGTGCATCGTTCAATGAGATCGGCCGGCCTGTTTCTCGCCTCGGTGCTGGGCACCTTGACCGCGGCCTGCGGGCCAGGGACGGTCACGTTGGACGTCGATTCCGGCGCCGACCGCCCCGCCGCGCTCGATCAACGCGCCGATCTCGCACCCGCGGATGTCGCCGACGTTGCGGTCGCCGACGTCACGGTCGCTGACGTCGCGGTCGACGTCACCGTTGCTGACGTCGCTGTCGACGTCGTCACGCCCGCCGACATGGCGAGCGCCGATGTCGCCGTCGACCGCGCGTCTCCGCCCGACACCGCGCCGGACGCGCCCGCTGACGGGCCTCCGGATTCGCCAGCGGACCAAACGCCCGACACGGGCCCACCATCTTGTCCGTCCGGATTCGCCGACTGCTCGGGGGCGGTGGGCCGATGCGAAACTGATCTCAGCCGCCCGGAAACTTGCGGAGGCTGCTCGAACCGCTGTTCCGGCACCACGCCCGTCTGCGTGCGCGAGGATGACCACTTCGTCTGCGGGATCGTCTGCCCCGCGGCGAGGCCCGACTACTGCGGCGGGATGTGCGTCGATCTCAAGACGCAGGTAAACAAGTGCGGGAGCTGCAGCAACTCGTGCGTCGGCCTGCCCAACAACCGCGTCTCCGCCTGTCAGGCTGGAAAATGCGTGCTCGATTGCTACCCCGGATATGCCGATTGCACCACCCAGCCTGGCTGCGAATCGTCTCTCGACTCGCAAGAGAACTGTGGCGCGTGTGGAAACGTGAAGACATGCACGCTCGCGAACGTCGAGGCGCCGTGCATCGTCGATGCGCCGGCCTGCACGGACCCGATCTGCAAGGCCGGCTACGCGAACTGCGACAGGACCTCCCGCGACTGCGAGGCGGCCTGGGGATCGGCGCAAGCGACCTGCGCGCCGAAGTACCTCGGGACGGCGGCGTTCTTGCCCGACCGTGGCACCATGCCCAGCGCCATGGCGCCCGACGGATCGCTGTTCCTCGGGGGCGTGTTCTCGGGCAGCGTCGACCTGGATCCGACCGCCGGGGTGGACATGCGAACGTCGGCCGCGCTCCCGAACGGCGGTCCGTCCGTCGACGGCTTCATCACCAAGCTGAACCCGGACGGCAGCTATGCGTGGACCAAAACCGTGGCGGGTAGCGACTACGACGCCGTGGCGGCTCTGGCGGTGGCCGCGGACGGAGCCGTCGTGGCGAGCGGAACGTACACGGGCACGATCGACTTCGATCCCGGCCCGGGCCTCGCGTCCGGCGCGCGTGCGCCGTACTCGGCGCCGTTCCTGTTGAAGCTGACGAGCAG
>DATMZL010000155.1:0-4535 GCA_035607075.1 Polyangia bacterium | reverse complement strand
CGTACGCGACGCCGCATTCCTGCGCTGGCGCTTCGTGGCGCGCGCCGAGGGCCAGGTCGCGCTGGTGGGAATGATCCACAAGAAGACGGGCGAGGTGCGCGGCTACGCCGCCGTTCACGAGGAAGACGGCGTCGCGCATCTGCGCGATCTGTTCGCACGCGTCGCGGATCTGCCCGCGCTGTTGCGCCTGCTGTCTTTCGCCTTGCTGCGGCGGGGGGCTTCGTCGATCTCGGTGCGACTGCTCGGGCCACCGCCGGTCATCGCGGCGCTGGAGGAGATCGGGTTCAGCGAGCGCGCCGACCAGCGCACGATCGTGTGCGGTGTCGGCAAGCCGGGCGCCGCGCAGGCCGCGGAGCTCTACGACGTCAGCCACTGGTACATCACCGAAGCCGACGAAGACGCCTGACGAAGACGCCTGACGAAGACGCCTGACGCGGGCGCTACTTCTTGAGGAGCTCGGCGATGTCGATCGCGTCGAGCACCGCTTGTGGGATCGTGTTCCTTGTGACGCGGCGGCTCTGCGACAGCGCGCGCGTGGCGTCGATGCCCATCTTCGCGACGCGCTCCGACGGTGACGGGCACGACGGGTCGAGCGGCGTTCCGAGCTCGTCGGGCAGCACGTGCACGCCGGTGGTGGCCTGCGTGTGCAGGCCCATCGCCGCCAGCACCTGGCGCAGGTCGCCGACGTCCACGTCCGCGTCGACGACCACGACGTGCTTGGCATAGATGTCGGCGCGCAGCAGCTTGTCGATGATCGCGCGCGGCTGCGCGTCGTCGGTTTTCTGAAGGGCGACGATCGTGGTGAACGGCGCGGCCATCGACACGCGTGTGACCCCAGGGACCACGGCGCGCGCGTCGGCGAGCGCGCGCCGTTCGATCGCGGGCATCGGCAAGATGAGGTGCTCCAGGTGGCCGCTCACCACGTCCTGGTAAAGGCAGCCGTGGCGGAAGGTCATCGCGGAGACGCGCAGCACGGGCGCGCGGGTCATGCCGGTGCCGTAGCCGGTGAACTCGCCGAACGGTCCCTCGTCGGCGAGCTCGTCATGCGCGACGACGCCTTCGAGAACCATCTCGGCGTGCGCGGGGACGAACAGCCCCGGCTGCGTCAGACACTCGATGACGGGCAACGCCTGATTCGCCAGGCCGCCGACGATGTCGTACTCCTCGACGCCGGCGGCGCCCGAGTAAAGCGCGCCCAGCGACACCAGCGGGTGGATGCCCATGAACACGCCGACCGGCATCGGGCGACCGAGACGCACGTGCTTCTGAAAGATGCCGTCGAGGTGCTTGCCGCGCTCCATGAAGATCGTGGTGCGGTCACGGCCCGCGATCATCAAGCGGTGGTAGCTGAGGTTGCTCTTGCCGGTCTCGGGATCGCGGGCGACGACGATCGCGCCCGTGATGTACGGATTCGGGCTGTCGCCCTCGTGGTAGACGAGCGCCGGCAACCGGCCGAGGTCGACGTCCGCGCCGCACAGCACGTTCTCGCGAACCGGACCGTCGCCGACGACGGCGGGCGCGATCGGCCGCTCGGCACCTTCGGCGTAGCGCGCGCTGACGTTCTTGATCGGGCAGTCGAGGGCCAGCGCCAGCCGCCCCACCGATCCGCAGACGTTGGTCACCAGCGGGAAGGCCGAGCCCTTCACCTTCTTGAACAGCAGGATCGGGGAGCGCTGCCGCTCCTCCAGCTTGGCGACGATCGCCGTCGTTTCGTAGCGCGGGTCGACCTCGCGGTCGATCTCGATCAGGTCGGCGCGGCGCACCTCCCGCACCTTGTCGAGGAAGCCGCGCAGGTCGATGGTCATGGCGCGGCGTCCGCGGGCGCGAATTCGGCGATCGCGCGCGCCAGCGCGTCGGGCGCGTCGAACTGCAGGCCGTGCGCGCCCGCGATCGTGCGGAACACGGCGCGGCTCCCGGTGAGCTTGCCGATGCCGCGCAGGGTCTCATCGTTGTCGGTCGCGCGATCGTCGCTGGCCAGGACGACCAGCAGCGGCACCTGCAGCTTGGGGAGCTTCAGCCGCGCGCCCATCCCGAGCTTGGACATGATCGCCGCGAAGCGCGGCGTGAACAGCGCCAGCCGCCGCGGGTCCTTCATGATGAAGGCGTCGAGCGCCGGTCCCGACGTGAACATCTCCTCGCTGATCGGGCTGGCCAGGCAGGGCCGGTCTTCGGGTTGGGGCTCGTCGCGCGCCGCGCCCTCTTGTTCCGCCATGCGCCGCTTGAGCGGCTCCGTCGGGTAAAGGCCCGGCGCGAGCAGCATCAGGCGCTGCACCTCGCCCGGCATTTCGGCGGCCAGATTGATCGCGAGGATCGCGCCCCAGCACCAGCCGCCGAGGTGCAGCGGCCGCGCCGGCAAGCGCTCGCGCGCGACGATCGCGCGCGCGTCGTCGAGCAGCGTCTTCGCGTCGGGCGCGTCGCCGCGCGCCTGCGTCGCCAGCCCGGTGCCGCGCCGGTCGGCGCCGACGACCTTGAACCCCGCGCTCACGAGCGGTCCCGCCAGCGGCGCGAACCAGAGCGAATGGCTCATCACGCCGTTGAACAGCACCAGCGTCGCCCGCGCCGCGCCGGGCGCCGGCGCCCAGACGCGGTAGCTGAGCTCGTACCCGTCGGCCGCGCGAATCGACGCCACGCGCCCTTCGGACGGCGCGTCGACGGTCACTGCGGCGGCCGGATCGACGACCATCGTCGAAAGCTAGCGCGATGCCGCCGCGCGCGAAAGTGGGCGCTTTGCAAGCCCGCGCGGTGCGCGCTAGGTTCGCCCGCACCGAGAGCGAGATGGCTGTCGCGCGCGATGTGGAGACGTTCCTCTCCGGGCTCGACCGACCGGAGGTGCTGCAGGAGAGCGCCCTCCTCGAGCGCGTGGTGCGGCCCAACGTCGGTTCCGCTTACGGCCGGCGATACGGCTTCGATTCCATCCGTACGATCGCCGACTACCAGCGCGCGGTCCCGATCGTGCGTTACGCCGACATCGCGGGCGAGATCGATCGCGCCGTCGGCGGCGAGCCGGGCGTGCTCACGACGGAGCCGGTGCGCCGCGTGTTCCTGACCAGCGGCTCCAGCGCCAAGCCCAAGACCATTCCCATCACCTCCAGCTTCATCGGCGACAAGTCGCGCGCGTTCGGCATCTACTGGGCGTTCCTGTTCGACAAGCACCCGCGCGCGCTGGAGGGCCGCGTGGTGGGCAACTTCTCGGACAGCGGCGGCGCGACCAAGCTGCCGAGCGGCCTGCCTGCCAGCTCCGAAGGTTCGTACTGGAGCGCGGTGGGCGCGGCGGCGCAGCAGCGCGGAAAATCACCGCTGCCGAAGTTCGTCGGCGCGATCGCCGACTCGACCGCGCGCTACTACACGGTCGCGCGCATCCTCGTCGAGGAGAACGTCGCGCTGATGATGGCGCTGAACCCGAGCACCATCTTGCTGCTCTTGCGCACGATGAACGAACGGGCCGACACCTTGCTCGAGGACGTGGCGCGGGGCGGGCTGTCGCCGTCGGTCGACGTCAGCGACGAGGTGCGCGCCCACGTGGCGGCGCGCTACCCGGGCAATCCGGCGCGCGCCCGCGAGCTGCGCGCGCTGCTCGGGCCGGGCGAGCCGGCGCTGGCGGCGCACCGCGTGTGGCCGGGGCTGGAGTTGATCGTCTCCTGGCGAAGTCCCATGCAACGTCCCTATCTCGACCTGCTCGGCCCGCACGTCGGCCCGGTCGCGCAACGCGACTACATCCTGATGGCGTCGGAGGGCGTGGTCGCGATCCCCGACGAGGACGGCCGCAGCGGCGGCGTGCTCGCGACGCCGATCCACTTCTACGAGTTCATCCCCGAGGCGCAGGCGGAGCGGCCCGATCCGGACGTGCTGCTGGCGGGCGATCTCGAGGTCGGCAAGAGCTACGTCGTGGTCCTGTCGACGACGGGCGGCCTCTACCGCTACAACATCTCCGACGTGGTGCGCGTTCGCGACAAGCGCGGGCGCACGCCGGTGATCGAATTCCTCTACCGCACCGGCGCGACGTCGTCGATCACCGGCGAGAAGCTGACCGAGGAGCACGTCGTGGCCGCGGTCGGCGCGCTGGCGGCACGCCTCCGGGTCGGCTTCGAGGGCTTCACGCTGGCGCCCGCCGCCGCCGGGTTTCCACGCTACGTGCTGCTCGTCGAGGCCGGCGCCGCCACCACCACGACCGGTCGCGAGGCGCTGCGCGTGGCACCGCGCGCTTTCGATGTTGAGCTCGGCGAGCGCAACATCGAGTACCGCGCCAAGCGCGAGTCCCAGCGCCTGGGCGCGCCCGAAGTGTGGCTGGTGGCGCCGGGCTCGTACGAGAAGCTGCGCCAGCGGCGGATCGCAGCGGGCGCCAACGACGCGCAGATCAAGCCGGTCGGCCTGACGCGCGACGCGGACTTCGTCGCCCCGTTCGAGGTGCTCGAGCGCTTCCATGCGGATTGAATCGATCGCGCTCCACCTGGTGCGCATTCCGTTCCGGCACGCGTTCGGCCACGCCCTGAAGCAGCGCACCGAGGCCGAGACAATCATCGTGGTGGCGCGCTCGG
>DATMZL010000158.1:0-2039 GCA_035607075.1 Polyangia bacterium | reverse complement strand
GCGGGTTGACGAAGCTGGTGCCGAAGAGCTCGCGCCCCGTCGACTTGGGCGGCGGTTGCGCCAGGTAGGGGTGCCGGTGCAGCTCCGCGACCAGCGCGCGATCGATCGTGCCGCGCGCCGCGCGCCGCCCGTCGACGTCGTACGCCTCTTGCCCGGCCGACGCCGCGCGCGCGACCGCGTCGAGGGCCATGTTGCCGGGCGCGTTGTCGAACCCGATCAGGTCGGCGAGCCGCTCGGTCACCAGCGTGACGTTGGCGATGCCGCCGATGTTCTGCAGCGCGCGCCGCTGTCCCGGGCGGCGAAACAGGAGGTAGTCGACCAGCGGCACCAGCGGCGCCCCTTCGCCGCCGGCGGCGACGTCGCGCACGCGGAAGTCGGAGATCACCGGCTTGCCGGTGCGCTCGGCGATCACCGCCGCCTCGCCGATCTGCAATGTCGCGCCGACCTGACCGGCGGAGCGCGGGTGGTGCACCGCCGTCTGACCGTGTGACCCGATGAGATCCACGTCGGCGAGCGCCACGCCCGCGATGCGGCAGGCTTCGATCGCGGCGTCCGCGAACGCCTCGCCAAGCAGCACGTCGATGTCGGCGAGCTCGGAGTTGTCGGCCTGCCCCAGGCGGAAGATCCGCTCGCGCAGCGCGCGCGAGAACGGCACCAGCGCGAACGCCAGCACGTGCAGCTCGGTCGATTCGCCGGAGCCGCCGATCTCGCACAGGGCGGCGTCGGTGCCGTCGGCGCTGGTGCCGGACAGAAGGCCGATCACCAGGCGGCTCGCCTTCTCACGCAGCGCCAGCAATTGCGCCAGCGGATCGGTGGTCACGGCTCAGGCCCCCTTCGCAGTTGCGGAAGGGGCGCCGTCGTCGCTGTTGTCGTCGTCATCGTCGGGGTCGGCGTCTTCGTCGTCCTCCTCCTTGCCGCGCCCGCCGCGCGGAGGGCTGGCGCGACGCCCGCCCTCGTCGAGGTCGCCGACGATCGAACGCAGTGAACCCTTGTGCTCGACCAGCAGGTCGCGCGCGCGCGTCGCGCTCACGCCGGCGTGGTGCATGACCAGCGCGACTTTGGCGCGGCCACCCGCCTTCTGGATCAGCTTCAGCGCCGCGTCGTCGGTGAGGCCGGTCAGGCTGGTGACGATGCGGACCGCGCGCGCCCACAGCTTGGCGTTGGTCGGCCGCACGTCGATCATCAGGCCGCCGTAGGTCTTGCCCAGCAGCACGAACGCCGCGGTCGAGATCGCGTTGAGCACGATCTTGGTCGCGGTCCCGGCCTTGAGGCGCGTCGAGCCGGCGATCACCTCGGGGCCGGTCGGAAGCTCGACCACAACGTCGGCCAGCGTCCCCAGCTGATCGATGCGGCCGCAGGTCACGAAGATCGTGCCGGCGCGCCGGAAGCGCCCGTACTCGAGCGCGGCGCGCGCGAACGGTGTCACGCCCGAGGCGGCGATGCAGCAGATCACGTCGGCGGGGCCGGCCGCCGCGCGCCGCAGCCGCTGCTCGGCGTCGCGCGCGTTGTCCTCGGCACCTTCGACGGAGCGGGTCAGCGCCTGCGGCCCGCCGGCGATGATCCCCAGCACGCGCGACGGCGGGACGCCGAACGTCGGCACGCACTCGACGGCGTCGAGCGTGCCCAGGCGGCCCGACGTGCCCGCGCCGACGTAGATCAGGCGGCCGCCCGCCGCCAGCTTCTGCGCCACCAGCGCGGCCGCGCGGCCGATGACGTCGGCGCGCGCAGCGGCGGCGCGCACCGACTTCGCCTCCTCGTTGAGCATCAACCGGACCACGGCGTCGGCGGCCATGGTGTCGAGCCGGGCGGAGCGCGGGTTGGTCGCTTCGGTCGGGAGCTGTGCGTAGTCGAGCGCAGGCGAGCGCGGTCGGGCCATCCCGTCGATTCTAACGCCGGTTCACAAATCCAGCACGTCGCGCATGTCGTAAAGCCCGGGCTCGCGCCGTTGCGCCGGCGTCGATTCATCACCTGATTGGTCGGCACCCGCGGCGCCAGCCGCGGTTGAACGATGCCCAGCCACCCAGAGCGCGGCGCGTACG
>DATMZL010000883.1:0-2612 GCA_035607075.1 Polyangia bacterium | reverse complement strand
CTCGCCGCCGCAAGTGTCGGCGGCGCCGCCCGCAGCCCCCTCGCGGTAGGCGATTCAATCCATCGTCTCACGTCCGCGGCGAACCGGATTCACTCGGTCGGGCGAATGCTCTTGGTCTAGGCGGTGCGGCGTCGCTCATCGGCGGTCACCGGCGCGGCCTCGACGCTGATCTCGACCGTCGGAGGATGCAGCAGGGTGCCGTAGGCAGGGCAGCCTTTGATCGCACGCTCCACTCCCGCGACTTCGCGTTCGGACAGGCCGGCCGGCAGGCGTACATTGAGCGTCAGACGGCCGATGCGTGACACGGGAAGGCGCTGCTTCTCGGATTCCACCTCGACCGTCAACGCATCGGTCGCGTGTCCTCTCGCGTAGAGAAAAGCGGACGCGAAGTAGTGGGCACACGCCGCCACGGAGAGGACCATCACGTCGAGCGGCGACGGGCCTCGGTTCTCGCCGCCGGGCACGCCGACGGGCTGGTCGAACACCATCTCGTGGTCGCCCAGCTGGGCTTGGCTGCCTACCTTCCCGATCGACTCGACGATAGCTTTCACGTGTTCCTCGTCCGCGAATAGTGCGAGCGACGTGCCAGAGTCGCCGACCCGTCTTCTGCCCGTGAATCGGAAGACTCGCGCAAGCCATGCGCGCGCGTCGTCGACGGCGCACGATTCGCGTCTCGGCCGTCCGATTTCCAACGCCCTCCGTCAACGCTTGTCCGTCTCCCTGACGGCGGCGCGCGCCAAGTTGGCGCTGCCGCCAGGGTAGATGGCCGACCATCGGCTGGCATCGGAGTTGCCCTACAAGCGGTCATGCGTCGTTCCGTCCTGCTCTTCTCGGCCCTGGCCGCCTTCGCCGCACTCCCGCGGACCGCGGCCGCCGACGTCCCCAGCGTCCCCGCACCATCGTCGCCCCCAAGCGCCGAGATCGGCCTCGGCTCCCTGCAGCTGGTGGCGGGCTATGCCGCGGAGGCCGGCGTCTTCGGATTGATCGCCGCGGGCGTGTACCCGGTGCAGATCGGCATCCGCTCCGATTACGCGAACCTCGTTTACGTGGCGGCTCTGGCGCCGTCGCTGGCTGGCGTCGCCGTGTGCGGTACGGGGTACTTGAGTCGGTCGTATCGGGGGCGCTGTTGGACGACGATGCTCGGCGCTTACGTGGGGGCCGCGATTGGTGGGTTGATCTGAATGATGGTGGCGCCGGCCCCTGGACCGGACGACACCCGCGAGTTTATGGCTGCGATGAGTGGGATGGCCGGTGTGTTCGTGTTCTCACCCATCGGCGCGGCGATCGGCTACCACGTGGGTAAACGGGAGATCGTTCCCGAGCGCACCCGCATCTCTTCCGCACCACCAGACGCCGGCGCGGCGATCGCACCACCGGCGGTGGCACCTGCCCGCACGCTGTTCGCCGAGATGCCGCTCCGAGGCTTCCTGATGCCGCTCGTGAATTTGAGCTGGTAGCTCGCCACGGGGCGCTGACCGGCGCTCTCCCGGGCACACGTGTTGCTGTCGATCGTCGGCACGGAGGGAATGATGAAGATCAATATTGCAAGACCCGCAACTTCCACTGGAACGTGACGGGGCCGATGTTCCAGACCCTGCACCTCATGTTCGAAACGCAGTACAACGAGCTCGTCCTCGCAGTGGACCTCGTCGCGGAGCGCATTCGCGCGCTCGGCCTGCCTGCTCCGGGAACTTACAAGGGTTCGGCGAGCTGTCGGCGATCAAGGAAGAGGACGGGGTGCCCAAGAGATGATCCGTTCCCTCGTCGATGGGTACGAGACCGTTGCGCGAACCGCGCGTGACGTCTTCAAGGCGGCAGACGGTGCTGGCGACCAGCCGACCTGCGACCTCCTCACGCAACGTATGCAGGTGCACGAGAAGACGGCGTGGATGTTGAGGAGCCTCGAATAACACCCGCCGTTCCCGGCGCGACGAGGGGCCCCAGGGGCTCGCGGTCGCTCGCTAACCGACGCGATTACGACGGCGCCGTCTCGGCGGACGATTCCAGCAGCTCCTCGAGGACAGCGGTGAGCTGATCAAGTTTCGCCGCGGAGCTGAATGCGCGCGTGTCCGAGTTGGCGCACTGGAGCTCGCCAGGTGCGCTGCTCGTAGCGCTGAATGCGGCGGTAGAGGCGAGTTGGCCGTCGGACGTCTTCGTCAGCGCGATCTGTCTCTTGCTCGATCCCAGAACGGGTCACGGCACGATCGCCGTGGCGGGGCAGGTGGCGCCAATCGTCAGGGGCCCGTCGTGCTGCCGGACCTTGGAGGTCAACGCTGGGCCTGCGCTGGGTCTGCTCGCGGAACAAACCTATCCCGAGCTTCGCTTTAGCCTTGGAGCTGACGATGTCTTGATGGCCGTCACCGACGGCGTGACGGATCGATTTGCGACAGGCTCGGACCTTCTCGGCACCGCGACCTTGGCCCGTCTTCTCGATGGCGGTCCGGCCCATCCAACTGAGGTGTGTGATTCGCTGTTGAGCGCGACGCGCGGCTTCGGTCAGCATGACGATGCGACCGTCCTGGCCATCGCTCCCGCGCTTCACGGCATCGCGACGCCTCTGGTCAGTGCTCCCGAAGAGATCAGCCTGGCCGCGTGATCTCGCCAGGATCGCG
>DATMZL010000168.1:0-2088 GCA_035607075.1 Polyangia bacterium | reverse complement strand
CGATGCGAGGTCCGACGCCTCCGCTTACTACCCGCCGCCGGTCGACGGTCCGGCGCTGCGGCTACCCGAAGCGCCGACGCGCCTCTACCTGGACGGCGCGTACGCGATCAGCGACGACCTGACGGCGCTGCCGTACATCGCCGGCAAGGGCCGCAACTTTCGCGTCGCGCTGGGCGGCGCGTGGCGCCTGGGGCGGTTCACGTTCGACGCCCAGCTGCCGTTCCACGTGACGACACTCGACGTCACGCAGATCTTGAACGGCGTCGAACCGATCCCCGAGGACAGGCATCAGACCAAACCGTCGCTGGGCGATCTCGCGCTGGGCGGCGTCTGGACTGAACGTTTCACCGACGGCGAAGCGGTGATCGGCGGGCTCGGCATCCGCGGCCGATTTCCCACGCACACGACGCGGTTCCAATTCCACATCGGCGACGGCAGCGTCGCCGACTTCGTCACGCCCTACTATTTTCACATCGAACCGACGCTGATCCTGGGCGGCGCGCTGGGCCCATTCACGTATGTGATGAACCAGGGGGCGATTGTCCTCATCGGGCCGGACGCCGACTTCTACGACGCGCACATCACGGTGCCGACGATCTATCTCTGGGACGCACACTACGCGGTCGGCGTCGCGCCCTGGTCGTTCCTGGGCGCCTCCGTCGAGCTGGCGACAATGGTTCAGCTGAATCGCATCGCCGGAATGGACTTCGAGAAGTTCAACCACATTCGCGCCGTCTGGGTGGCGCCGGCGCTGCAGATCCACGCCGCCGACTGGCGCATCGATCTGATCGCACGCCTCGGGCTGTCGCGCGGGCAGGAGCTATACGGCGTGCTCGAGTACGTCGGCACGCATTCGTTCACGCTGCGCGTGACACGCATATTCAATTGAATTTTCGATGGGCTCCGACGCGCACATGGTCTAATCAATTGGTCGTGCGAATCGAGATTGCGCTGACGCTTCTGCTCGCGTGCGCGGCCGTCGGTTGCCGATCGACGGCGAAGCCGCCGGCCTGCGGGACGCGCGACGCGGGCGTCGTCGAGGTGGAGTTCGAGGTGCCGCCCGGTTGCCCGCCCGCAGAAGCGAACGAGCTGGGGATCGGCAAGCCGTGCACGATGTGCGGCAACGAGTGCGCCGCGCCGCTGCGCTGCACCTGCGACTCGTACCTGGGCGTGCAGCTGACCGGCGTACCGTGCGTCTGCTCTCGGCTGCAGCTCGCGCCAATCGGGTCGACCGATCCGTGCGCGAGCGCCGGAGCGAACTTCTGCGGCAGCAACACGACCTGTTGCAACGCGGCGACCACCGCCGCCTACTGCGTCCCGAACATCTGCCTGATCGACGGCGTGTGCATCGAGTTCGAGCTGCCCGACGCGGGCACCGACGGCGCCACCGATATGTAGATCGCAGCGCCTGAAACGTCGCGAACGCGCGGCGTGAACGGCGCGAGCTCCGCCAAGTGCCCGCCGGATGCGGGCACGCGCGGGCGCGAACGGTGGTCCGGATCGTGCTCCGTGCGCGGGCGCGACTTGGCCGCTGGCGCCGCGTCGGAACCGTAAAAGGAGGAGCCATGACCACGTCCCCGCCCGGCGATGCCAATTCAGTCGGGAACCCTGAAAGGGTTCCCGAACCCTCCCGCGATGATACGCGGCGAGCAAAGCTCGCCGGCTCCTCACACGCCATTTGCCCCGGCTGCTTCAAGCAGGTGCGCGCGGACGCGCCCGCGTGTCCCGCGTGCGGTGCGCGCGTCTGGACCGATGGACGTCTGCTGCTTGTCGGTCCGATCGAGGAAGGCCGCCCGGGAACGTTCAGCGGCCTGCTGCGCGCCGAGGACGGCGGCCTCGAAGACGTGGCGGTGAAGGTGCTCGACGTGGGCGGGCTGCCCAACTGGCGTGACTACGATCGGTTTCGCCGCCAGGACGAGATCTTGAGAAGCCTCTCGCACCCGCACATTCCGCGGGCACGCGGCAACTTCGAGGTCGGCCCGCGCCTGCTGCAATGCCAGACGCTGATCGCGGGACGGAGCCTGGCGCGGAAGCTGCGCGGCGCGCGCATGACGCCGGCAGAGGTCACGCGTCTGGCGCACGAACTGC
>DATMZL010001400.1:0-15785 GCA_035607075.1 Polyangia bacterium | reverse complement strand
GCGCACCGGCTCGACCCGCCCGATCCGCTGGTACTTGTCGACCACGCCCTTCAACCGATCGATCTGCTGGACGATCAGGTCGAGGAACTCGGTGCGATCGTCGATCGAGCGGCCCTGGGCGCGCTCCTCGCGCAGGAACTGGGCGGCGCCTTTCAGCGCCGCGAACGGATTCTTCAGGTCGTGCGCCATCTGCGCGGAAAGCCGGCCCAGCGTCGCGAGCCGCACGAACTGATCGCGGCGCGAAATCACCGACACCACCGTCAACCGCGCCACCGCCAGCAGGAAGATCGTCACGGTCAACGTCCCCAGAACCATCAGCGCGGTGTTGGTGCCGGCGACGCGAAACAGCGACAGATACGCGAGGCCGCCAACGGACGCGAGGATCGTCGCGGACAGCGCCGCGCCCAGCGAAAGCGCCTTGTCGAACAGCCGGAAGCGCAGCGCCGCCAGCATCAGGATCGCGTTGAAGGACAGGATCCCCACGGCGCCCAGCCGGGGAACTGCGAAGCCCAGGTCGGCCCACACTTCGCTGGACGCGAGCGGCGAGATCACGACCACCGCCGCCAGCAGCAACCAGGTCCGGTTCCGCTCCTCGAGGCTGGCGGCGCGGCGGATGTGGATGGTGAGCGCCACGACGACGATCGCCGAAAGCGGCAGCAGGCCGGCCAGCCAGCACCAGCTCCACGTGGGCGACAGCGCGAGCCGGCGCGCCGGCTCCGACAGCAACGCAGCCGCCGCGGTCGCCGCGACCAGCCCGAAATAAAAGTAGATGGCGGCCAGCGCCCATCGCAGCTGGCGCGCCCGCCCGAGGAACCGGAGCATGAAGTGAAACGCGATCGCGGTCGCCAGCGGCGACGCGACCATGTCGACGAGGTGCCAGTCGATCAGCCCGGAGCGGTGGTACGCGAGCTGCGCGAAGTTCCAGCCCGCGAGGTCGATGCTGAGCGCCAGCAGCGGCACCGCCAGCGGGCTGCCCATCGCGCGCAGTGCGACCAGCAGGACGACCGCCAGCTCGCCGACGCAGGCGATCAGGGTGACCCACTGGGTGCTCATCGCCCTCCGAGAATACACGTCACGCGGGCGCTCGGCGGCAAACACCGTGCCGCGCGTATCGCCGCGGCTTTGCCGGTGCGGGTTGTGCACCCCGCGGCACATCGCGGTCCGTTGCATTCACATAAACGGCAGATCTTTCGCCCCTAAGGCACGTCGAGAGGCCCCACGGCCGCACCGGCCGAGGAGGGTCACGATCATGGCGCGCGCTCGTCAGAGGATGTTCCTGGTTGCTCTCGTCACGTTGTCGGCGTGGGCGGGCCGCGCGCCCGCCGCGGCGCCTCCCGCGCAAGCCGTCTCGGCGCCCTTCAGCCCCAGCAAGGTGCTGGCGCAGATCGGCAACCGGACGGGGAACGTGTCGTACGCGGCGTTCGGACAGCAGGGTGAGCGCCCCGACAACGATCGCAGCCTGGCGCCGTACCTGACGGTCCTCGGTGAAGGCGGCCCGCAGGGCACGGAGCGCGTGCCGCTGAAGGAGACGACGGCCGACGTGTCGATCGCCGGCGTGATCGCGCGCGTGCAGGTGCATCAGCTGTTCGAGAACACCGGACGCGTTCCCATCGAGGCGGTGTACGTGTTTCCGGCGTCGACGCGAGCCGCGGTGCACGGCGTGCGCATGAAGATCGGCCAGCGCGTGATCGAGGCGAAGATCGATCGCAAGCAGGCGGCGCGCGAGAGCTACGAGACCGCGCGCCGCGAGGGCAAGCGCGCGTCGCTGCTCGAGCAAGAGCGGCCTAACGTGTTCACGATGAACGTCGCCAACATCATGCCGGGCGACCGCATCGCCGTGGAGATGGACTACTCCGAGATGCTGATCCCCGACGAGGCGGTCTACGAGTTCATCTACCCGACGGTCGTCGGTCCGCGCTACACGGGCGGCGCGGATCCCGCGCCGATGTCGACGACGCAGTGGATGGCCAACCCGCACCTGCCCGCCGGGACGCCGGAGCCGTACAAGTTCGACATCAAGGTGCACCTCGAGACCGGCATCGCGATCAAAGAGCTGTCGTCGCCGTCGCACCAGATCGCCGCGACCTACGCCGGACCGGCGCGTGCTGACGTGCGCCTGGGCGTCCCGGGCGGCGGCAACCGCGACTTCGTGCTTCGCTACCGGCTGTCGGGCGACAAGATCGAGAGCGGCCTTCTGCTGTGGGAGGGCGAGGGCGGTGGCGGCCGTAAGGAGAACTTTTTCGCGCTGATGATGGAGCCGCCGCGCCGTCCGACCGCCGCGCAGATCCCGGGCCGCGAGTACATCTTCGTCCTCGACGTGTCGGGATCGATGCACGGGTTCCCGCTCGATACGGCGAAGACGCTGATGCGCGACCTGCTCGGCAAGCTGCGGCCGACTGACACCTTCAACATCGTGCTGTTCTCGGGCGCCGCGCACGTGCGCAGCCCGCAAGGTTCGATCCCGGCGACGAAGCCCGCGATCGCCGCAGCGATCGAAGACATCGAACGCGTTCACGCGGGCGGCGGCACCGAGCTGATGGGCGGGCTGGAGCTGGCGTACAAGATCCCGAAGGCCAACAACCAGCAGTCGCGCTCGGTCGTCGTTGTGACGGACGGGTATGTCGGCGTCGAGGCGCAGGCGTTCCGCTTCATCCGTGAGCGGCTCTCCGAGGCGAACCTGTTCTCGTTCGGCATCGGCAGCAGCGTGAACCGCGGCCTGATCGAAGGGATGGCGCGCGCCGGGCAGGGCGAGCCGTTCGTCGTGCTGCGCCCCGATAAGGCCGCCGCCGAGGCCGACAAGCTGCGCGCGTACATCGAGCAGCCGGTGCTGTCCGGCGTGCGCGTCGCGTTCTCCGGCTTCGACGCGTACGAGGTCGCGCCCCAGAAGCTGCCCGACCTGATGGCGCGCCGGCCGCTGGTGCTGTTCGGCAAGTACCGCGGCAACGCCGCCGGCCGCATCGAAGTTCGCGGGACCAGCGGCGGCGGCCCGTTGCGCCAAGTCGTCGAGGTCCGTCCGGCCGACGTGCGCGCCGACAACGCGGCGCTGCGCTGGCTGTGGGCGCGCCGGTGGGTCGAGCTGCTGGACGACGAGCGCGCGATGGGCGCCGGCCAGCCCGCCGAGGACGGCATCACCGCGCTGGGGCTCGACTACCATCTCCTGACCGCGTTCACTTCGTTCGTCGCGATCGATTCGCAGGTGGTCAACGCCGGCGGTCAGGGCCTGAACGTGCGTCAGCCGTTGCCGATGCCGGAGGGCGTGTCGAACCTCGCGGTCGCCGAGCAGTCGACGCCCGCGGTCGCGCCGGCGCCGATGAAGGCCATGAACGCGCCGGCTGGCGGTTATGGCCGGGGCGTCGTGGCGCCTATGCCCGCAGCGCCGCCTCCGCCTCCGCTCGTCTACAGTCACCGCAAGGCGGCGGAGAAGGAATCGCCGCGGGACGACCATTCACGATCGGTCGCGACCGGCGCCGACAAGGACGAAGAGGTGAAGAAGAAGGGCGACGCGAAGGCGGCGTCGGTCACCTGGGTCGTCACGGCCAGCAACGCCAGCGCCGTCGGCGGCACCGCGCCGCTCGTCGAGGCGATCCGCGCCGCGCTCGCGTCCGGGCGGGCGGCCTGTCTGGCGTCGTCGGATCTCGGCAAGCCGATCCGCGTCCGCGTGACCGTCGACGCCCAGGGGCGCATTTTGCGCGTCGAGCTGGTGGCGGGCGATCGCAACGCGGAAAGCTGCCTTCGGGCGGCGCTGGCCGGCCTGTCGTCCGCCACCGTCGCGCAAAAGGCGGCGACAGGCACCGTCGAGATCACGCTGCACGCGCGCCACTGACGCCCCGTTCGGAGTTCAATCGATCGGCGCCGATCGCCTCCGTTGACAGCACCGGCCCAAAGAGCGCATCGTTCCAATGGGCTTTTTCTGGCGATGACGAGAGCTGACGACGTGCCCCCCACCGCGAGCCTGGATCATCGGTTCAATCCGGGAGACAAGCTCGCGGGGCGGTACCGCATCGTCAGCCTGATCGGGGAGGGAGCGATCGGCGAGGTCTACGAGGCGTTCGACGAGGCGCTCGCCGAGCCGCTCGCGCTCAAGACCTTGCGGGCGCAGGTGGCGTCGCAGGCGGTGACGGTCGAGCGCTTCCGCCGCGAGATCCAGCTGGCGCGCAAGGTGACCCACCGCAACGTCTGCCGCACCTACGACCTCGGGCGCCACGAGATGCCCGACGGCGCCGTCGTCATGTTCCTGACGATGGAGCTACTGCGCGGGATCAGCTTGGACCGCTACATGCGCGGGCGCGGCCGGTTGACGACGACCGAGGCGCTGCCGTTCATCCTGCAGATGACCGCCGGGCTCGAAGCGGCGCACGCGGCCGGCGTGATTCACCGCGACTTCAAGCCCGGGAACCTGGTGCTGGTGCCCGAGGCCGGCGCCGGCCCGGACGATCCGCAGCGGCTGGTGATCAGCGACTTCGGCCTGGCGCGGCGGCACGGGCTCGGCGAGGAGACGATCACCAGCACCGGGGAATCGTTGGGGACGCCGCTCTACATGGCGCCCGAGCAGGTGCATTCGGGCGTCGAGCCGATCACGCCTGCCACCGATCTCTACGCGCTGGGCATCGTGATGTACGAGCTGGTGACCGACGACATGCCGTTCAAGGGCAACTCGACGACGGTGATGGCGCTGAAGCGGCTGAAGGAACGCCCGGTGTCACCGCGCGAGGCCGTCCCCGATCTGGACCCGCGCTGGGAGGCGGTGATCATGAAGTGCCTCGAACGCGCGCCCGCCAAGCGCTACCAGAGCGCCGCCGAGGTCGAGGCGGCGCTGACCGGCGCGGCGCCCATCGGGCCGTCGGACGACGCGCCGACGGGGCGGTTCGCGGGCCTGTTCAGCCGCAAGAAGAAGAGCTGACCCTCACTTCGCCGTGGTTGGGGCGTCGGCGCAGACGCGCAGGCCGATCCCCGCCTCGCGGATCGTTCGAGGAGCCCGCTCGTGGTTGGTGCTGCGCGCCGACGACGCTGCGAAGTAGTAGCCGCCGCCGCGTATGAACAGGACCTCCGGCGTATCCGACGCAACGAGCTCGAACGCGTTCCCGGCCAGGTCGTTTATCTCGAATGGGCTCCGGGATGCGGGATGCGCGCCGATCTCGTCCGGACCGAATGCGTCGTCGATTCGGTCGTAGGTGATGTCTATGTTGGCGTCGTCGCCCACCAGCTCATCGCCGTTCGGAAACAGACGATCGTCGGCGCCGCGCGCGGCGCGCTCCCATTCGAGCTCCGAACAAAGGCGTGCTCCGGGCAGCCGGCCCGTCTCTCGCATCCACGCGAGGTACCTCGCCATGTCGTCGGGCGAGACACCGCCAATCGGAAATTGCAGCCAGTCTTGGCGAGATTGACGGCTGCGGCCGACGTAGTTGATCGACTCGTGAGTAGCGGCCTTATACATTCGTGCGGCTGGTTTCAAGGCGATCCGCCATCCGTCTGTTCCGCGCCGCAATGACAGCGCTCCGCGATACGTACCCGCGCCGCTCGCCGGCGTGCGGCGGGTTCGTTCCGCGGCGGGAAGGTCATCGAGAAAGGTGATCCAGTCGCGGATCGTCGTTTCGTTTCGTGCGATCAGATAGCCGCTCGTTTCGCGGCGGTGGATCGGAACGGCGTCGAGGAATTGCGTGCGAAACTGTTCGTCGGCATCGCCGAACAAGAACGCGCCGGGCGCAACGTAAACGAAGCCTTTGGGGATCGTCTTAGCCGCGGGCAGTGCGAGGCCGACGTCGACGCGCTGGGCGCGCCCGATCTCGAACGGATAGGCCACATGCGCGAGGCCGTCTCCGTCGATCAACAGGCGGTATGAACCGGGCGAAAGGTTCGTCGCCGACGGTGCGGTCGCCAGAGATCGAACTGCGACGGCGCTTCGGCGGCCGGTCACCGGATCGCGGTCGTAGCGTTCGAGCGCAATCCGCGCTGCGGTCGGGGTGGTGCGCAGGGCAAGCGTGCCCGGCGCGGCGAGCCTCTTTCGCCGGCTGCCGTCGGCGTCGACGGCGGCGAGGCGTTCCTCGAGGATCGTGACCTTGTTGGCCAGCCGAAAGTCTTCCGCAAACAGCAGGTGCTCGAGGCGAAGGTCCGCGAGGGCGGAACGGTGCTGCGCGCGGCCCTGATCGAGCATGTACGCGGCGTCCAGGTTCCGTTCCGCGCGGTCGTAGTCCGCATCGGTGGTCGAGACAACGCCCCGGGCTTTGCGCCAGAGCTCCTCGCCGCCCCGCCGATCGGAGTGGTCGAACGCGTCGAATGCCTGGCGGCGCAGGGCGGTCGCTTCGGCTGCATTCGCGCGCGCACTGGCGCTGGCGTGCGCGGCATCGTCGATCTGGCGCGCGATCTCTTGCTCGGCGGCGGCGCGGCGGCGCGACGTCGCCTGCCAGGTGAACGCCACGCTCGCGATGATCGCCGCTGCGATCGCGCCAGCGCCGACGAATCGCCGGCGTCTGACCGCCGGGTCTTGCGCCAGCGCGTCGATCAGCGGCGTCATCGTCGGGTGGCGCTGGTCGGGGTCGGGGCGCAAGCCCCGGAACAGTGGCCGCCGGATCCAGATCGGGATCTCGCCGCGCTTGGCGGCGCGCGGCACGCGCAGCTCGCCCTCGCTGACGTTCATGCGCAGCGACAGCAGATTCTCGCCGGCGAACGGCCGCTCGCCGAACAGCGCCTCGTAGAGCGCCACGCAGAAGCTGAACTGATCGCTGCGCGCGTCCGCTGGCTCGCCGCGGAACTGCTCGGGCGCCATATACGCGGGCGTGCCGACGATCGTTCCCGCAACCGTGACCGTCGGGGCTGGTTCGGGCGCGGCGTCCCCGGCGCCGGCGTCGGCAACGAGCGCCCGCAGGACGGGCGCGATGGCGGGCTCCGCGGCGGTCATCCGCGCGAGGCCGAAGTCCATGACGCGGACCGAGCCGTCGCGGGCGATCATGACGTTCTGCGGCTTGAAGTCGCGATGAACGATCCCAGCGGCGTGCGCGGCCGCCAGGCCCCGCCCCGCCGCGACGAACACGTCGAGGATCTGCCGCCAGGTCCGCGGTTCCGCGGCCAGCCAGCGATCGATGGTCACGCCCTCGACGAACTCCATCGCGACGTAGACGCGATCCGCGACGGTGCCGGCGTCGTAGACCGCGACGACGTTCGGGTGCGTCAGACGGGCGATCGACCGCGCCTCGCGCAGCAGCCGCGCCTGCCGTTCGGCGGTCTCCGTTACGCCGGATTCATGAACGACTTTGAGGGCAATCCGGCGATCGAGGTCGGGATGGTAAGCCGCGTAAACCTCGCCCATTCCGCCGCGTCCCACGCTGCCCAGGATCTGGTAGCGCCCGACGCGCGCGCCCGGTTCGAGGGGTGCGAGTCGTCCGGTGCCCGCTGTCCGCCGCGTCTCGGCGCCGGAGAGGGCGCGGGTGCGGGGATCGCTCGCTTCGGCCGCCGTCCAGGTGACCAGCTCGGTGCACGCCGAACAGATCGCCAGATGCGCCTCGACCTCCGATCGCCGGGGCGCGGCAAGACCGCCCTCGACGAACGCGAGGATGGTGGATTCAGTCAGGCAGTCGCGCACCACGTCGTGCAAATTGCGCCGCGCAGAGGTCAATCGTAAGCGTAGAAACGGTTTTTAAATCTTGTTGTTTGATTGTTCCGGAAATGCGACCGTCCCGCATCGTCGCTGTGTGGAAAATGGGGCGCAAGGCGGGAGAGAAAACGGAATATCGAAACGATCTTCCGTTTGCAGTGCGAGGTGGGGCGCTTGACGCCCTGGCTTTTGAACGGGGGATCAATTGCAGGACGGTCGCGCCAGCGCACGACCAGCAAGCGTGACAGCCGGAGACCTCGACACAGGCGCGCGGATCGGGCGTTACGTGATCGTA
Organism: Polyangia bacterium; assembly: GCA_035607075.1. Lineage (GTDB taxonomy): Bacteria > Myxococcota_A > Polyangia > Fen-1088 > Fen-1088 > JADGRB01. The sequence continues at coordinate 7,902 of DATMZL010001400.1, read as the reverse complement.
GAGCGCGTCGGCACCGGCGCGATGGGCGTCGTGTACGGCGCGTACGATCCCGAGCTCGATCGAAAGGTCGCGCTCAAACTGATCAAGCCAGGGCAAGGCAAGGACACGGCGCGCGCGCGCCTGCTGCGTGAAGCGAAGGCGATCGCGCGCCTGCAGCATCCGAACGTCGTCGCGGTCCACGACGTCGGCGTGTTCGAGGAGCAGGTGTTCCTGGCGATGGAGTTCGTCGCCGGCGGGACGATCAAGAGCTGGCTCGCCGAAAAGAACCGATCGTGGCGCGAGATCCTGGACGTCTTCATCGCGGCGGGGCGAGGGCTGGCGGCCGCGCATGCGGCGGGCCTCGTCCATCGCGACTTCAAGCCCGACAACGTGTTGCTCGACAAGGAACACCGGCCGCGCGTCGTCGATTTCGGCATCGCGCGCCAGGCGGGCGGCGGCGACGACGAGCTCGACGGCGACACGGGCGACGTCGCTGACGACGGAACCGCGACGCTGCGCGATTCCAGCGGCAAGCACGCGCTCGCGACGCTGACCAAGACCGGTACCTGGGTCGGAACGCCCGCGTACATGGCGCCCGAGCAGTTCCTGGGCGAGCGCGGCGACGAGAAGAGCGATCAGTTCAGCTTCTGCGTCGCGCTCTACGAAGCCCTCTACGGCGAGCGCCCCTTCGCGGGCGACGACATGCTCAGCATCTCGGTCAACGTCACGACCGAACAGCTGCGCCCGCTGCCGAAGGATCGCGGCATCCCGAACTGGCTGCGGCGCGTGATCCTGCGCGGCCTGCGCTCCGATCCGGCGGCACGCTGGGACGGGATGGCGCCGCTGATTGCGGCGCTGTCGTCGGATCCGGTCGCCAAGCTGCGCAACCGCGTGCTGGTGGGGGCGATCGCGGCGGTCGTCGTGACTGCGTTCGCCGGCGCGTGGCAGATCGTTTCACGGCGGCGTGCCGAGTCGGAACGGCAGATCGCCGGATACGTCGAGGAAGGGCGGCGCATGACGACCGCGGCGCGCGGGAAGGCGATCGAGGCCCGCGACTTACGCCAGCAGGCGTTCACCGCGTTCGACGCCATGGACCGCGAGACCGGCGAGGCGCTGTGGCGTCAGACGCGTGCGCTGCTGCCGGCGATCGATTTGGCCTTCGAGCAAGCCGAGCGGGCGTACGAGGCGGCATTCATGCTGGATCAATCGCGCACGGACCATCGGGCCCGTCTCGTCGACATTCGCGCCGAGCATTTCCTGTTCGCGGAGGACTTCCGGCTGGGCAACAAGGCCGACGTTCTGCAGGAGCGCATCGCGGCGATCGACGTCGACGGTAGCAAGCGGAAGGCCCTGGCCGCGCCCGGTAATCTCGTGCTCCGGACGAAGCCGGCGGCGTCGCGCATCGTACTCGAGCGCTACGAAACCGACCCCGTGACCGCCCGGCGGAACGCGAAGGCGATCCGACTGCTCCAGGGCGCGGAGTCCACGACGGCTCTCGCGCCGGGTTCGTATCGTCTGGTGTTCGACGGGTCGGGCCTGGCGCATGTGACGTTCCCGTTCGAGATCCAGCGCGGCGAACAGACCGTCGTCGACCTTTCGTTCCCCGCCGCGGCGTCGGTGCCGGACGGCTTCGTCTATGTGCCGCCGGGCGACTTCCTGTTTGGTGAGAACGACGAGCAGCTGCGCACCCAGTTCCTCGATTCGGTGCCGCTTCACCGGCGTCGCACCGACGCATTCCTGATCGCGCGCCACGAGACCACCTACCAGGAGTGGATCGCTTTCCTGGATGCGCTTCCGGTCGCCGAGCGGGACAAGTACGCGCCCAACGTCTCGACAGCGATTCGAGGCTCTTTGCGCCTTCGTGAAGTGGACGACGCGTGGCGGCTCGTCTTCCAGCCCACGACCGAGCGCTATTCGGCGTCGTCCGACCAGCCGATCGCCTACCAGGGCCGCCACCAGCGCGAGCGCCAGAACTGGACGCGCTTCCCGGTGGCGGGCCTGTCGCCGTCGGAGGTCGGGCGGTACGTCAAGTGGCTGCGCGACACGGGCCGCCTGCCGGGCGCCCGCCTGTGCACGGACGCGGAATGGGAACGCGCCGCGCGCGGCGCCGACGATCGGCTGTTTCCCCACGGTGACGGGCTCGAGAAGGATGACGCCAACTTCGACGTCACGTACGGGCGGATCGACGCCGCGTACGGTCCTGACGAGGTCGGGTCGCACCCGGCATCGCGAAGTCCGTTCGACGTCGACGACCTGGCGGGCAACCTGTTCGAGCTTGTGACGTCGTCCGTCAAGGCGGACGAGCTGGCCGTTCGCGGTGGGGGTTACTACTTCGCGGCGGTCAACTGTCGCAGCACGAATCGACAGGTGGTCCCGGCCGTGTTCCGAGATGTGACGACGGGAATTCGAGTTTGTGCTTCGGTGCAAGGGAGATGACTATGCGAAATTCCAAAAGGCGCGGACGAGGACACTTGCGGAGCTGGATCGCTCTGGTGGTCTTCGCGTTACCGGGCGGCGTGATCGCGGGGATCACACCGCAGGGGATCACACCGCAGGGGATCACACCGCAGGGGATCACGCCGCAGGGGATCACGCCGCAGGGGATCACGCCGCAGGGCGTGGTGCTCATGGGGACCGACCTGCTCTCCAGCGAGGGCCAGGGCGTGTCGATCAAGAGCATCGAGATGCGGGGGACGACGTCCACGAGCGCGAGCGCGAAGACGACCACCGTGCTCACCAACATTCCCGACATGAGCTCCGGACCGGGGAACTACATCACCGTCGATGGCCATCCGGCGCTGGGGCACTACGCGCTGGCGCACCTCGCGGACGCGGCCGGCAATCTGGTCTCGTCGTCCGAGGATCTGGACCTCTTCATCGCCGACGAGAAGCCGGATCCGATGTCGAACCTCTTTCACAACGCCGACGAACAGGTCAACCAGGACGAGGTCTACCTCGTTTACTTCTTCCACAAGTGGAGCGGGCAGTGGATGTCGCTCTGTCCCTACGACGTCAACACCAAGATGGCGTCGGCGATGGCGATCCCGGAGGATCGGACGCAGCCGAACGAGTTCTACTTTGCCTGCACGGCCACCGGCGTCGCGTCGAAGTGCGTGCGCAACTGGGGCTACAAGCCCTGGGCCACGGCCAGCGTCTGGCAGTTCAGCGGCGGCAGCTGGGCCCTGACGCCTAACGTTGACCTCAAGCCGTACTACGACAGCTGCGTATTCTCCGCGCGCGCCGGGTACTGCCAGGACAGCAAGAGCTACACGAAGGCCGGCACGCTGGTCGATTCCTTCGACATCAGTCAGATCATCTGGCCGAACTCGATCGAGAATCCGTTCAGCTCGTCGAATCCGGATTCGCAGTGGATGATGGCGCAGGAGTACTTCATCGCGACCTGCACCGATCCCACCGATCCCAACTGCTTCAATCCCAACAACAGTTCGATGAAAGCGTCCGCCTTGCAGCGGTCGCGATACAAGGAGCTTTCACCGTCCGCCGACTGCGACAACTTCGCGTTCGTCGATCGGCTCGAGCACGATCACATCGAGGACGGCCGCTGGGCGACCCCGGTCCCCGGCATCTCGCGCATTCAGGTCTTCTCGGGGACCCATTGCACGCACGACGAGTACACCGTGAAGGACGACGAGCCGCTGCCGTGGGACTGCACGCCCTGCACGACGAAGGTCTGCCAGACGAGTCCCGAGTGTTGCGGCGCGGGTCCGAGCCCGGGGTGGACCGCGGCCTGCGTCGCCCAGGCGACCGCCGAATGCCAGACGGGCGGCACGCAGTGGCCGAAAGGGCGCGTCTGGCCGGCCGGGGTCGACACGAGCGGGACCAAGGTTTTGCCGAAGTACCTGTTCGGTTCTCAGGGCGCCGTCCTTCGCGTCGAGGGGACCAGCGGAGAGGGCACGTCCGTGACGGTGTCCGGCTGGGCGTGCGATCCGGAGTGGCCGGACGCCACCGTCGCGGTCGCGATCTACGGCGCACCAAAGGATACGGTGCTCGAGCCATTGGCGATCGTTCAGGCCGACCAGGCGCTCGCGCTGCCGCTCGCGCGCGAGGTCAGCGCCGCCTGCGACGGTCCGGGCCGCGCGTACGCCCGCCACGGCTTCTCCTACACGCTGCCCGCGAATCAGTCCGGCAATGTCTTCGTGTACGCGATGGATCGCGAGACGGACGACAGCAAGCCGGCGCCCGACACGCTGGTGCGCAACGGCATCATCCACGTCCCCCGCTGCGCGCACAGCGAGCACGAGGTGGGCGCCCAGCTGGATGACGAATGCAGCGATTGCGCCACTCAGGTCTGCGAGTCGGATTCGACCTGCTGCTCCTCGTCCTGGACGGCCGCCTGCGCGCAGCTGGCCGACGCCTGCACGCCGACCAACAGCTCCGCGCCGCTGAACAGCCGGATCTACACCGCGGTGACGACGGGATGGGTCGAGGCGCCCGCCGACGGCACATACACCTTCGATTCGTCGATCCAGCCGAGCCGCCTCTTCATCAACGGCACCCCGGTGCTCGACTGGTTCGAGAACGCGCTGGGCTCGAAGCAGGGAAGCATCGATCTGCGCGCCGGTCAGAAGTATCACGTGCGCTGGGATCGCCTGCAGACGGCGCCGCCGTCGGGGAGCGGCCCCGGCTTGACCTGGCAGCCGCCCGGTGCGGTCGGGCAGGTCGCGATTCCGTCCGGCAACCTCTACGGGATCGCGCCGGGAGGCGGGACCGGTTTGCAGGCGCGCTACGTCGACGGGGATTCCTCCGCCGGCCCGCAAGTCGATCCGCAGGTCGACATCAACAAGGACGTTCAGCCGCCGGCGCCGACGCCGAAGCAGGACTTGCCGACCGGGATCACGCCCCCGTACGCCGCGCTTTGGAACGGCGAAGTGATTCCGACGGTCTCCGGCGACTACACGTTCTACGTGGTCGGCGATGGCAACGCGCTGCTGGCGATCGACGGCACGCCGGTTTCCGCGATCACGACCGCGGCGAACACCGCGCCCGGTGGCTGCGGGCACGACCTGTGCGAGCTCGGCGACAAGCTGGACGCCAGCTGCAACTGGTGCGTGCAGAAGGTCTGCGACAAGGACGACTACTGCTGCAACGGCGGCTATCTCTCGTATTATTCGTTCGACTTCGTCTGGGACGCGAAGTGCGTCTCCGAGGTGAACGCGTACTGCGGCGCCGGCGCGTGCTCGACGCCGCCGCTCGCCAGTCCGGGCCCCAAGCAGGTGAAGTTCGGCCCGAAGACGCTGCAGGCGGGCGTTCGCTACCAGATCCGGCTGCTCCACATCAGCAATGCGACGGACAAGACGATCCGTCTGCTCTGGTCCAGCGACCGCCTGGCGAAGCAGGTCATTCCGCAGTTCTCGCTGTTCCCCGCGAATCCGCCGGCGGCGGGCTTGGGCGCCGGGTTGAACGTCACCTACTTCGGCACGACCACCGCCAACAACGTTGTCTCGCCGAACCTTTCGGACGTCGTCGCGTCGGGGTTCGTCAGCGACTTCTCGCTGACGCCGACGATCGGGCAGACGGGGACGCCGCTGATCGACGTGTTGGCGGCGCCCTCGGCCACCGCCCAGGCGACGCCGCCGCCGCCGACGGTGGTGCGGCCGCGCTTCGACGAGCTGGAAAGCTTCGCCGCGCCGCAGGTCGAGGTCATCGGCGTCGGCGGCCTTCCGGGCGGCACCGTACGCATCGGCCTCGACAGCGATCCGACAGTCGAGGTGATCGCCTCCGTCGCATCCGATGGTAAGTGGACGGCGACGGTGGGTACGGGCGCCACGTTCGGCCCGCAGACCATCAAGCTCATACAGCGCGCCCCCGGGGCCACCTGCGTCATCCCGACCGACGGTGCATGCAGCTACGAGATCACCATCCCGGTGAACACCGTCGAGGCGACCGACCCCGGAAAAGCGCCGACGATCACCTCGCCGACCGACCCGACGCACAGCCCCGCCGCGGTCGCGACCGTGTTCGCGGTCAAGGGACACGGGACCACGGCTGACGTGCACATCGTCGACCAGGGATCGTTCCCCGACACGTTCACGAACATCAAGCCCGCGTCCGACGGAACGTTCGACGGATCGATCACGCTCAGCCCCGGCACGACCGCCGAGCCGATGCGCGGCTGGCACAAGCTGCTGTTTGATCAAGGCGGCCTGGTCAGCCATCCGGTGTTCGCGAGCGTGGGCATCAATCCGCCCACCGTGGAGTTCCCGCGTAACGGCGCCGAGCTGTCCTGCGACGATTCGGATCAGACCGAGCCGCCGGAGGCGCTGGGAACGCTCGCCTACCCCGAGAGCGCGATCGGTCCCCTGAACGTGTTCGAGGAGACCGGGCGTGACGTGCTGGGCGATGTTGCGGCGAGGATCGTGCCTCTACCTCCCCTTCAGACGGGCGGTCTGCCGCGCTTCCGGGTCTTCTTCGGGGACCTGTCGGTCGGCAAGCACCTGCTGCTGTTCTTCCAGGCGCCCGTGCAGCCGTCGCCGGGTACGACGCTCGATGAGCACCGGCGGGCGTTCTCCAGCCTCGCCGATACGCCATTCAGCCGGATTCTCGTCGAACGGCGACCGACGCGGATGCAGATCGCCCAGCGTGCGCCGGTCATCATCACGCCGGTTCCGGGTCAGATCCTTCCGCAGGTGGCGCTCGGCGCCGTCGACTGCCCCGGGCAAGCGTCCTGCGCCGCGGGGGGCGCCGACGTGAACATCCGCGTCGGCGATAGGGTGTACACGACCCGCGCGGCACCCAACGGGACCTGGAATCTCACCGCGCCGCTTCCGGTCGGGTGGAGCGCGGTCAACGTCTCGCAGGTCGTCGACTCGAAGGTCGGCGGCGCGTGGAGCGAGAGCTGCCCGACGTTGCTCAATTACGGCGTGCAGGATTTCGGCGGGCCGACGATCACGGTGCCGGACTCGCCCGCGCCCGTCGAAGCGACCAGCGCCGCTGGCGCGCAGGTCTTTTACGGAGACGCCACCGCCAAGACCGCCGCCGGGGTGCCCGTGCCCGTCACGTGCCTGCCCACGTCGGGATCGACCTTCCGGATCGGTGTGACGCCGGTGCTGTGTACGGCGACCGACAACAGCGACCCGGCCCACCCGAAGGTGGGTCTGGATAGGTTCTTCGTGACCGTCTTCGACGCCCCGCCCAACGTCCAGGTGTCCGACGTCGAGCTCGAGGCGGACCAGCCGGCCGGCGCGGAGCTGGCGACCTATCCGATCCTCGTGTCGGACGTCGTCGACCCGAGCCCGATGGTCGTCTGCATCCCGCCGCCGCCGAACCTCTTCCTGATCGACGAGGTCACGCCGGTCACGTGCGATGTGACCGACAGCGGGCGCAACACCGTGACCGCGTCGTTCACCGTGAAGGTTCGTGACAGGACGCCGCCCACGCTCTGCCCGCTGTCCGACATTCTGATCGGCACGAACGCGGGAGCCGGGGCGTTCGTCACCTTCGCGACCTGCGCCGACGACATCGTCGACGGAACCGTGCCGGTCAAATGCGACCACGATTCGGGTTCGTTCTTCCCGTTCGGGACGACGACGGTGACGTGCGAGGCCAAGGACACGCGTGGCAACAAGGCGACGGATTCATTCGACGTCAGCGTCGGCGACACGATTCCGCCGGTGCTCAAGCTACCGGATGTCGTGACCGCGTTCGCGACCAGCAAGCTGGGCGCGCGCGTGAACTACACGGTCACGGCCACGGACAACGTCGATCCGAATCCGACGGTGAAGTGCAAGCCGCCCTCGGGATCGCAGTTCCCGATCGGCAGCTCGACGGTCACCTGCACGGCGACCGACGCGTCGGGCAATACCAGCCAGGGCACGTTCAAGGTGAGGGTGCTCGTCAAATGGAGCGGCCTCCTGCCGCCGATCCCGTCCGACGGCACCGGCGTCTTCAACCGAGGGTCGACCA
>DATMZL010001387.1:0-9835 GCA_035607075.1 Polyangia bacterium | reverse complement strand
CGGACCGCTACGGCCGCGCGTGGCGGCCACCTTGAACATCGAGCGCCAAGATGGTCGCCGCGATTCGGTGCCGCCGGTGGTGCGCATCGACACGCCGATCGAGGCGGCATACTTCTCGGCAGGCGGGATCCTGCCTTACGTCCTCGATCAACTGATCGAAGAACAGCAAACGAGCGGCGAAGGCCAGGACGATGCCGCCCACGTGCCCTCACCGCCGTCATGATTCGCGTCAAGCGCACATATGATCCGCCTTCGCGCGGCGACGGCTGGAGGGTGCTCGTGGAGCGCCTGTGGCCGAGAGGCATGAAGAAGGAGGCCCTCGCGGCGGACGCTTGGCTCAAGGAGGTCGCGCCCAGCACTGCCTTGAGGAAGTGGTTCGATCATCGCGTGGAACGCTGGGATGAATTCCGGCGCCGCTATCGGGAAGAGCTGAAATTCCATCCAGACGCCTGGCGGTCGATCGTCGACGCCGCCCGGCGCGGCACCGTCACGCTGCTCTACAGCGCACACGACACGCTCCACAATGGGGCCGTCGTCTTGCGGGACTACCTGACGGAGCGCAATGCCAGGCGCCGGCCCCCTCGACGCGTTGGACCTCGCCCGAGCCCTGCGGTTACCGCTCGGACCAGACGCCGTTCGGCCCGGATGTGACGCTCTACCCCGGAGCGAGCGCCGTCGGCGCGCGTCTCGACACACGGCCGCCGTTTCATCTCGAAGCCACAGTGAGGGTGCTGCAGCGCCGCCCGGGCAACCTTGTCGACGTGTGGTCGGACGATCGCTACCTTCGCGTCTTTCAGACCGGGGATGATCTGGTCCTCGTCGAAGTGGCGAACCGGGGGACAGTCGACGTTCCTGACGTCCGCTGGCGCGTCCGGGAGGGTACGGTGTCATCCGCTACCCGTGCCGCGCTGACTCGAACCATACGCGACATTCTCGGCCTGGACGTGGATCCCGAGCCCCTGCAGCGGCTCACCGAGGCCGAACCGCGCCTGCGTTCGACGGCGCTGGCACTGCGCGGAATGCGACCGCCGCGGTTTCCCGAGCTCTTCGAAGCGTTCGCGAATGTGATTCCCTTCCAGCAGCTTAGCCTCGACGCCGGCGTGATCATCGTGGGCCGCCTGGTGAAGCGGTTCGGCGCCAGCCTCGAACACGAGGGCCGGCGCTTCCACGCGTTCCCTACCGCCGGCGTTGTTGCGCGCGGTTCCCTTGAGAGCCTTCGAGCCTGTGGTTTGAGCGTTCGGAAATCCGAATCGCTCCGTCGGATCGCGCGCGCGATCGACTCCGGCGAGCTCAGCGAGGGCATACTGTCCGACCTCGGCACCGCCGATGGCCTTGCGATGCTGGCCGCTCTTCCCGGCATCGGTCCGTGGAGCGCCGGCCTGGTTCTCCTGCGGGGGCTCCGGCGGCTCGATGTATTTCCGGCGGGTGACGTGGGCGCCGAACGCGGGCTACGCACCCTTCTGCGGAAGTCGGAGCAGGCACCGCTGACTCGAATCGTCGCCCGCTTCGGCGACTACCGAGGCTATCTCTATTTTTGCGCACTCGGAGGCAGTCTCATCGGGAAGGGCCTCATCCACCCTCCTCGGCCTGAGCTTGTACCCCGCTGATTGATCATCAACTTTCTCTTGTAAGCGGCTTCTCCGCGTACGGAGGGGGACATGCTCGACGAAAGCCTGAACAAGCCGTGGTGGGCGCTCCGACTGTCGTACGGTCTGGTTCCGATCATCGCGGGCCTGGACAAGTTCACTAACGTGCTCGTCGACTGGCGGCAGTATCTCAGCCCCGTCGCGGAGCGCGTTCTGCCAGTTTCGGGCGCTACCTTCATGCGCCTAGCGGGCGTCATCGAGATCGTGGCTGGGATCCTGGTCCTGACCAGATTCACGCGGTTCGCGGCGTACATCGTTTCGGCCTGGCTGCTGGCGATCGCGCTGAACCTGATCACGAGCGGTCGCTACCTCGATGTCGCCGTCAGGGATCTCGTGATGGCGATCGGAGCATTCGTGTTCGCTCGGATGACGGCGGTGCGGGAGGGTACGTCGGCGCACGCGCGTTCCAAGCAGAAGCGAACGTTGGAGCCTTCGCACGTCGGGGTCTGAGGCCATCGCGGTCGCGGGCAGCCCGTGCGGCGTCCTGGCGTGGTGGTTACGTGGAGATCCTCCGAACAGATGTGGCCATCATCGGCGGCGGCCTGGGCGCTTGCGCCGCTGCGCTAGCCGCCGCGCGGCTCGGTCGCCGGGTCATCCTCACGGAGGAGACGCATTGGATCGGCGGTCAGCTCACGAATCAGGCCGTTCCTCCTGACGAACACCCCTGGATCGAGAGCTTCGGCGCCACCGCCACCTATCGCGCGTTGCGAGAGGGAATCCGCGACTACTACCGCACCCACACGCCGCTCACTCCCGAGGCTCGGCGCAACGCGCACCTGAATCCCGGGGCCGGTTGGGTGAGCCGGCTCTGTCACGATCCGCGAATCGCTGTCGCGGTCCTCCACCAGATGATGATCCCGCACCAGCTCAACGGGCACTTGTTCGTCATGCACCCACACCGGCCTGTCCTCGCTTCGACGGATCGTGACCGGATCACCGGTGTGGTCGTTCGCGGATTGGAGTCGGGGCGAGACTCGCTCATCGAGGCGCCCTTCTTCATCGACGCCACGCCCTATGGAGATCTCCTGGACCTCGCGGGCGTCGAGCACGTGCTCGGGGCCGAGTCGCGCTCCGAGACCGGCGAGCCCCACGCCGCCGAGCGGGCGGATCCGCTCGATCAGCAGGCGATCACGGTCTGCTTCGCGATCGAGCACCTCGCCGACGAGGACCACACCATCGACAAACCGCCCGCGTACGCGCATTGGCGCGACCTCGCGCCGCCCGGTTGGCCCGGCCGCCTTCTCGCCTGGACCACCGTGCGGCCGGAGACGCATGAGCCTTTGACCCGCTTCTTGTTCGAAGCCGCGGACGATCATCCGTGGTGGCGATTCCGGCGGATCCTCGATCGCGCGAACTTCGAGCCAGGCTTCGCCGCCAGCGACATCACGGTGGTGAATTGGCCCCAGAACGACTACTGGTTCGGCACTGTCGTAGGCGTCCCGCCGGAAGAGCGGGCACGACAGCACGAAGCGGCGAGGCAGCTCAGCTTGAGCCTGCTCTATTGGCTCCAGACCGAGGCGCCGCGACCCGACGGCGGCCAGGGATACCCTGGGCTGCGCCTGCGCGGCGACGTCGTTGGCGGCACGCCAGACGGGCTCGCTCTGGCGCCTTACGTCCGGGAGTCTCGCCGGCTACGCGCCGAGGTCACGGTGCTCGAACAGGACATCGCTCATCCCCTCAGGCCGGAGGGGCCGAAGCTGTTCGACGACAGTGTCGGCATCGGGTGCTATCGAATCGACCTCCATCCGCGGACCAGCGGAGCCGGCTATCTCGATCTCGGCTGCTGGCCTTTCCAGATCCCGCTCGGCGCGATGATCCCGGTCCGCGTCGAGAACGTGCTCCCCGGCGGCAAGAACCTTGGCGTCACGCACATCACCAACGGCGCGTTCCGCGTCCATCCGGTCGAGTGGAATATCGGCGAGGTAGCCGGCCTCCTGGCAGCTTTCTGCCTCGAACAGAGACAGCCTCCCCGAGCGGTCAGGAACCGCCCGGATCTTCTCGATGACTTTCAAGCATTGTTGGTCCGCGAGGGCATCGAGCTCTCCTGGCCATCCCTCGAACCATTGTGAGGCACCCATGGAAACCAACCAGACGTCGGGACGGAGAGCACGGATCGGGATCTCCGGGTCGTACGGCGGGATGAACCTCGGCGACGAGGCGATCCTGGAAGGCATCCTCGGCCGGGTCCGCGCGACCGTGCCGGCGGACGTCACGGTGTTCTCAATGAACCCGTCGGAGACGAAGGCCCGTCACCAGGTCGAACGCGCCATCTCGGCGCGTGCCCTCACCCGTAAGGAGATCATGCCGGAGATCCGCGATCTCGATCTCTTCGTCCTTGGCGGCGGCGGAATTCTCTACGATCGCGACGCGGCGAAGTACCTCCGGGAAGTGACGATCGCGCACGAGCTCGGCGTCCCAGTCATTCTGTACGCGATCAGCGCCGGGCCTCTGGACACCCAGTCGGCTCGCAAATCCGTGCGCGACGCGCTCAACGTTGCCGCGCCGACCGTCGTAACCGTGCGCGATCGTCTCGGGTATCGGCTGCTCGAGGACATCGGCGTCAGCACCGAGATCCACCTGACCGCCGACCCTGCTTTCCTCCTCGAGCCGGAGGAGCTGCCCGTGAGCGCACTCGAGGCAGAGGGCGTCGACCTCAATCGACGTCTCGTGGGCTTCTCCGTCAGAGAGCCGGGCCCGGCGGCGCCCGACATCCGTCCCGACGAGTACTACGCGCTGTTGGCGAACGCAGCAGACTACATCGTTGAGCGTTACGACGCCGAGGTCGTGTTTGTGCCGATGGAGAAGACCGACGTTCAGCACAGCCACGCCGTGGTGGCCCACATGAACAACGCCGAGCGCGCCGAGATCATTCGGAGGAAATACTCGTTTCGACAGATCCTGGACCTCATGGGGCGCTTCGCGCTCGCCGTCGGGATGCGCTTACACTTCTTGATCTTCGCGGCCTTACGCGGCACGCCCTTCGCTGCCCTGCCCTACGCCTCGAAGGTCAGCGGCCTACTCGAGGACCTGGAGATGGGAACGCCGCCACTCGGCAGCATAGGCATCGGCCAGCTGATCGCTCGAATCGATCGTTCGTGGGATACGCGGGCCGAAATCCGCGCGACGATCGGGCGGCGGTTGCCGGCGCTGACGGCCAGGGCGGCTCAGACGAACGACCTCCTGCTCGCGCTCCTCGGTGGCGCCGTCGGCGGAGCCAGGCGCGAGCCGATGATCGAACGCACGGATTACGCGTCGCACCCGATCGAGCCTCATTGAGCCGCTAGCTAGGGTTTGGTCGCCCGCTCCAGCTCACCCTCGAGACGCTCGAGCGTGTCTGGGTCCAACCTTCGTGGATCGTCTGTGCCGTTGGTTGCTTGTTGCGCTGAATGGAGGGTGCTCCCTCCTTTCAGCGAGCCCGTAGCGAACCAAACTCGGCATGGCGGCTTGTTTCGAAGGCCGCCCAGCGAGCTCACCAGAGCTCAATCGTTTCGATCTGACTACGGGGAGAAGAGAAATGGACAACTGTGCAACCAGGCTCCGGTCCCGGTGTTCCCTCGTCTCAGGTAGCGCCCTAGGCGCACTGATAGCCGGCGCGCTCGCGCTAACCGCCTGCGGCGGTGGCGGCGGCAAAGGCGGCGGTAAGGGCGGTGATAACGGCGGCGGTGTCGCCGGCAGTAACGGCGGTGGTGTCGCCGGTAGTAACGGCGGTATCGGCGGCGGTAACGGCGGCAGTGTCGCCAGCCAAGTTCCACAAGTGCCGCTCGATCCCAAGGTGGTCGCCGCCGGCAAGGAAACCTTCCGTCACGATACCTTTGGCGACGAGACGTTCTGGACCGACGTGCTGCAAATGAACAAGGTGATCGAGACGGCGGTGGATCCGCTCACCGCCGCATCAGTCGGCCTGAAGATCGACGCTGACGCGCTGCCGGCGAACGTCGTCCAAGGCATTCAGGACGGCAGCATTCCGCTCGACGATCCGCAGACGACGCTGGCCCTGCTGAGCCTGGACGCCGTCGTTGGCGCGAAGGGAATGGTCCAACCAGGATCTGACGGGAAACTCACGCTGCAGCGTTTCGGCGTCACGTGCGCGTTGTGCCATTCCACAGTCTCCAAAGACGTGCATGTTCTGGCGGGCGGCAAGACAGACCTTGCCGGTATCGTCGGCCACCGCTTGGACGGCTGGCCCAATCGTGATCTGCAGCCAGGCACCATCATCTCGCTTTCGCCGGCACTCACGAAAAAACAGGCCGCCGAATACGCTTCATGGGCCACACTGTTCGGGCCCGGCTTTTATGACCCGCGCATCAACGTGAACATCGACCCGGGCAGCAATCCCGCGGTTGGCCCGGACATCGACGCCAACCTGGCGGCTTACAAGGCGGCCGGCGGCATTCCGGTGGTGATACCGCCAGCATTCGGTCTGATCGGCTTGGACAAGGCCATCTTCACCGGCGACGGGGATACGGCGCACGAACCCGCTGGGCCGGTGTCCTACTGGAACCGCTACGTCGGCGTGACGCAAATGCACGGTCACGGCACGTTCTTTGACGAACGAGTCATCATCAACGGCAAGCCGCTGAGCGTGGATCATCGCGAAGGCGACGATCTCATCACACCGATCTTGCCCCAACTCGAGGCCTACCAGTGGTCCATTTCAGCGCCATCGCTTGCCCAGGACGGCGCCGAGTGGGGAGTGGCGTCTGATCTCAATACGGCAGCAGTCACTCGCGGCAAGGCCGTGTTCGAAGGCCAAGGAGGTTGCGCTACTTGCCACAGTGGACCGTCGTTCACGGATGTGAACACTTTCGGTTTGCACCCGGCCAGCGCCAGCGTGGCTCTCGACAAGAACTACATCAAATTCTCGGCTACGATGAAGTGGCGTACCACGCCGCTCAAGGGCATCTGGCAACATCCGCCGTACTTGCACGACGGCTCGGGCGCGTTCAATGCCACGACTGGCAAGTGCATGGACGGCTCCGACATCGGCGGCCTGGCGGGCGCAACCGACAGCGTGAGGCAGGATCTTGCGTGCGTGGTGAATCGGTACAACGGACAGCGCAACCTCGGGTTGAGCGACGCCCAGCGCGTCGACCTCGTGGAATACCTGAAGTCGCTCTGACCCTCCTCGGGGTGGCCGACGAAGACTGAGGAGCAGTATCCGTCGGCCGCCTCGTTACAAAGCGAGTCGCGAACATGAGAACGTTCGTGACCGGCATACAGTCATGGCGGCTTGGTCTTTGCGTTCTGGCCGCGGGTCATCTCGTCGAGCGCCACGGCCGCGTGCGCGTAGGCACCTCCGGCGCGCATCTCGGCGGCGACCCAGATCGCTTCCATGATCTCTTCCGGCGTCGCGCCGTGCCTCGTCGCGGCCCGGGTATGGCCGCGGATGCAATAGGGACACTGCGTGACGTGCGCGACAGCCACCGCGATGAGCTGCTTCGTCTTCGTGGACAGCGCTCCTTCCGCAAACACCGCCTTTCCGAAGGCGTGAAAAGCCTGCGCGGCCGCGGGCGCGAGGCGCTCCCGCATCTCGACGATCTCGCGGGTCGCGTGCGGATAGATGTCCTCGTCGGCTGCCATCAGTGTGCCGCTGCCTGCGAAGTCGCCACGGAGGCTGAGTATGGGGACGGAATTCGCGAACGACCGCCAATCGACCGAACGCTATTGCTTCTTCTTCCGGCTCTCGAGTGCTTGATCGCGCGGGACGTCGAGCCCGGCCCAAATCCGCTGCTGCGTCCAAGGCGTCGCCGGCGTGGTCCAGAGATAGTCGTTCGGGGGCAATCCCAGATGCGCGAGGCCGATCAGGCAGGCATAGAGTGATCCGGTCGTCTCGTCCTCCTCCCGCAGCCCGGGTTGCGCGCCCACCGCTCCCGGCGTCAGCCAGCCCTGCTTGTCGAAGGTGCCGGGCGCATCGATCATCCGCCGAACGACAGCCGTGATGGCCGCGCGCGCGGCGCCGGGATCCAGCGACTCGGGTAAGTTCCCGTGCAGCGCCAAGACCGTCAACAGATCGAAGGCCGCGAATCGATAGGCGGACGAGCGGCCCATCAACGGGAAGGTCGCCTCCGGAGAGATGAGCCTCTCCAGGATCTCCCCATTGCGCTGCGCTCGTTCCAAGGCGACGGGCAGCAGCCTGGCCAATGGATCGAACTTACCGGCCAGCACCCGCAGGATTGAAAGGATAACGGGATGTATGAGGTGGCTGTTTTCGTAGTCCCAGTGGAACTGCGAGCCGTCGCCGTACGTCCCGTCGCCGAGGTACCACTTCTGGTAGATGTTGAGGGCCGTCTCGATCCGTCTTCGGTTAGCGTGGCCTTCGAGCTGCCATAGCGCCGCCTCAACCATCGCCGACGACAGCAACCATCTGTTCTGGTGAGGCTCGAGCTTGCGGGACATCTTGAGCGCGTCGAGCACGTCGGCGCGCTGGGCCGCATTCAGCGGCTCCCAGAGCTCCTTCGGCGCCTGAAGCAACGCAGCTCCGAGATACGCAAACTCGACCAGCGATTGATCAGGCAGCTGCCCGAAGTTCATGTAGTCGGGAGAGCGCCGATCCGTCGCGTTGATCAACGATTGCCGCGCCAGCGTGATGAACCGCGCACGCGTGCGACCCTCGGCACTGTCGTCTGCGCCGAGCGAGAGCCAGGGGGCAACCCCTGCGAGCGTACGAGCGAACGCCTCGTAGTGTGTGTACGTGGCTCGGTGCTTCTCCCATTCGTGCACCGGCATTCGCTTCTTGAGCTCTCCCTTGCTGAGGGCCTCGAGCACTGGCTCGGCGATTCGGGTCAGCACGGCGATCGTGTAAGCGCGGTCGGCGGATCCAGTTCCTACGATCTCAGCCGCGTTTCGGCTTGCAACCTCCGGCGCCGTCGCCGCCGATGTCGCTGCACGAGAAAACAACATCACTGGATCGACC
Source organism: Polyangia bacterium (assembly GCA_035607075.1). Classification (GTDB taxonomy): domain Bacteria; phylum Myxococcota_A; class Polyangia; order Fen-1088; family Fen-1088; genus JADGRB01. The sequence continues at coordinate 1,276 of DATMZL010001387.1, read as the reverse complement.
TTCGCCTGCGCACCGAGCGCGCGCACGATCTGCGCACCGGCCATCAGAACGGCGCCTGCCCGGAAGGTCTGCTGCGAAGCAGGCAAGAACGGATCGAATGTTTGCGGCACGGAGGTGATTGATTGCACCGCAACTACTTCGCCGTCGGTGGTGATCATCGAGGCGACGGCGCGCCAGCCGCGCTCGACCGCCGACCAAACGGTCGGGCGTTCAAGCAGCCCTGACCTCACACCCCAGGCGAGGCCGACCAAGAAGAGCGCAGAACCACTCGTATCGCCGATCGGCACATGCTTTGGATCGGCGAGGCTCGGATACCAGAAACCGTCCGGTTGCTGCGTGGCGAGCACAGCATCGGTCATCTGCTGAAAGATCCGAGCGTAGAGTTCACGCTTCGGATGGCGGCCGGGCAAGGCATCGAGTAGCAGGGTGAGCCCTGCATAAACCCATCCGCTGCAAGAACTCCAGAACACCTTCTGAGCGTTGGGCGTTCGCATATCGACGAAGCGGGCGTCGCAGTAGACGAGCTTCGCTTGCTGATCGAAGAGCGCGTCGTACGTCCTCTTGAACTCCGCATCGGCCAATTGGAGGTAGCGCTGGTCGCCGGTGGCCTGCGCCAAGAGTGCAAGTGTGGGTGGCGCCATGCGACGACCGTCGCTGGATGTCCAGCGATCGCGGTACGCGACATCGGAAGTGTCCGACGCGCGCGTGGAGGCGAGCCTGGCGTCGATCGGGTTGGCCAAAATGGGGTCGAATCGATCCTTGATGGCCTGGACCAGCACGGGAGCGTTGGCATCCATGAGAAAGATACGTAGCCAGGCGTGGCCGATCGCTTGGTCATCCGCGAGGTAGATTCGCGGGACCGGCTGCAAGCCCGCCTCCCGGCCGGCACGTACCACGGTGGCGAGATACTTGGGATCGCCCGTGACCAAGCTGACATCGATCAAGCCGTCGTATAGCGGGGCAAACGTCCAGTCGCCGGGATCGAAACGAACGGGCTCGCGGAGCTGTCGGTCCGCGACGCGCACGACGGTGGCCGCCACGCCGAGCGTGTCGAACGCATCTTGTGCGCTTCCGGTGCGTGGTAGACGCGCCTCCCGGCCCTGTGTTGTCGTGTCGGTGTATCTATCGTCGATGAACTTCCGGTCCGAAGTCCGTGAGGGCGTCTGACCTGACGGCTGCTCCGTCTGCGTCCGAGCGCCCCGCGCGCGAACGCCACAAATCGCGACCGAAGCTACGATGGCCGTCACGGAACCCACACGCTTGATACCGGCGAAGG
>DATMZL010000870.1:0-21013 GCA_035607075.1 Polyangia bacterium | reverse complement strand
CGCGAAGCAGCTGAACGCCCGCCTCGTCGGAGAAGAGGGCGAGGAGTACGACGATTCGTAGGCCGGGCTAACCGCAGCTGCCGTTGGTGCAGGTCTTGTTGCCCTGGCAGGCCATGCCGCAAGCGTTGCAGTTCTGCCGGTCGGTTTTCAGGTTCACGCAGTTGCCGGACGGGCAGCGCGTGTAGCCGGGCGCGCAGACGCACGTGCCGGCGCTGCAGACCTCGGTGCCGCCGGGGCAGCCGCGGTTGCACATTCCGCAGTGGGTCTGGCTGGTGCTGGTGTCGGTGCAACCGCCGTTGCAGTCCATCTGGCCGGCCGGGCAGCCGCAGACGCCGTTGTTGCACACCTGTTCGAGCCTGCCGCACGTGTTGAAGCAGAACCCGCAGTTGGTGCGGTCGTTCGACTTGTTCACGCAGACGCCGTTGCACTCGTCGGGGTTCGCGCTCTGGGGATCGCAGACGCAGCCGTTCGCGGTGCAGACGCGGCCCGTGCCGGCGGCGCAGACGTTGCCGCAGCCGCGGCAGTTGTTGGGATCCAGGGTGCTCACGCAGCCGCTGTTGCAGAGGATCTGATCGGTGGCGCACTGGCAGACGCCGTCGCGGCATTGGCCCATCGAGCAGCCCGCCTGCGAGACGCACGCGACGCCGATGCCGCCCACGCACACGCCGTTCGTGCACGTTTCTCCGCTGCAGCACTCGGCGGTGGTCGCGCAGGTCTGGCCGCCCCGCGCGCAGGCGGCGCACGTGCCGCTGGTGCAACGCCAGCCGACGCAGCAGGAATTGATGCCGTCGCCGCAGGCGCCGCCCCCTTCGTGGCATGCGACGAAGCAGCTCTCCGATGCGCAGCCCACCTCCACGATCAGGTTGCTGCGCGTGTTCTCCCAGACCAAGCAGGTGTCGTCGCACAGCGCGACCTCGTCGCCGAACCAGAACCAGCCGCCGCGCATCGTGCAGTTGTTCGAACCTTGTTCACACAGCCGGCCACCACCGATGAGCACGTTCACCTGGTCGCGCGGGATGGAGGCCGGAATTTTGAACGAGCACGAAGACGTCGTCCCACCGCGCGGGCCGATGATCGTCTGGGTGACGCAGGTGCCGCCTGAATCGATCGGCGTTCCGGTGTCGGTCGGCGCGTCGGACGGGGCGATGTCGGCGGGCGTATCGGCGGCCTGGTCGGCGCGCTGATCGATGGTCGACGGCGCATCGCCGGGGCTGTCGCCGGCCACGTCGCCGTGCGCGTCCCGCGTGTCCCGTGCATCTCGCGCATCGACGGCGCCGTCGGTGGCCGACGTCGTGCCGCCGCCGCAGCCGATCAGCAGCAGCGCACCTGCACCCGCCCACCAGCCGACAAGTCGTGGAACGCGCATGGGATTTTTTATCGACCGGCCGCGCGCGCGACCTGAACGCCTGGCGGCGCCGATGTGCGCCGCCAGGCGACATGGACGGTGCATTCGCTCGTGATAAACCGATGTTGCGATGCTGACGCGGCTTCTCCTGCGGCAACCACCGACCAGAAAGACCGTCGTCGAGCTGGCGGTCGGCGGGCCTGTCGGGCGCTGGTTCGCCCGGCGCGGCTGGTCGGCGTTTACGCTTCCGCTGCCATTCGCCTGCCTGATCTTCTACTGGAACACGCGGGCGCCAGATCCGATGACGCGCGTGCACGAATTCGTCCACGTCGAGCAGGACGAGGCGCATTCGTTCTTTCTCGCGTTCTGGGCACGATACCTGGCCGAGCACTTCGCGCACGGCTACCGGGGCAACAAGTACGAGCAGGCGGCGCGGGCCGTCGAGGACGACGCGCAGCGGAACGGGTTGCCGGACTGGGCGGAGAGCCGTCCGACCTAACCGGCGACGGGGTGGCCTCCACTAAGTTCCTGGAGGCCATGGAATGAGCACAGGAGCCATCGAGGCCGGGCGGACCGACTGGACGCAGCAGCAGGGGCCGCCGCGTTCCGGGCGTGCCGCCGTCGAGATGCCCGTCGATCTGCACGGCGACGAAGGACCGTTCTCCGGCGTCGTCCACAACATCAGCCCGGAAGGGCTGTTCCTTGCGACCGAACGGCTCGCCCCCGTCGGCGAGCGCGTGATGTTACTGCTCGCCTTTCCCGGCGAACGCAGGCCGCTGGCGGTCAGGGCCGAAGTTCGCTGGGCGCGACCGGCGCCCGCCACCCCGGACGACCGCCGGCCCGCAGGCATGGGCCTTCGCTTTGTCGACCCGCCGCTCGGCGTGGCGCTGTCGATCCGCGAGCTGATCGAAGCGAAGCGCACGGACGACGGTCGGCCGCGCTAGCTCACAGCGCGAACGCCCAGGTCAGCCCGAGGCGCAGCTCGAACAGCGCGGCGCCCGCGTCGCGCGCGGCCCGCGCCGCGGCGTCGACGGACAGCCTCTCCCGCAGCTCCCAGATAGCGCCCCCCAGCGCGGACAGCCGCGTCGTGCCTTCGCTCTCGCGTTGGATGTAGGCCTCCGCGACCGGCCGGATCCGCCAGGTGTGCGGGCCCTCGACGATCGCGCCGCCAAGCGCCTCCAGCTGGTGCTCGCGCGAGTAGTCGAGCTCGGCGTTCGCGTGCACCGTCGCGGCCGGCCAGCGCAGCGAGACGATGAGCGTGCTCGCGGCGCCGAACCCGTCCGGATGCGGCAGCGTGGGCAGCAGCGCGCCCACCTCCAGCGCGACGCTGGGTCCGGTCTGTTCCTGCATGACGCCCTCGCGCAAGATCCCTTTGACGAGGACCGACGGCTCGGACTCGGACGTTCGCGGGGCCGACGACGATCCGACGGGAAACTGGTTGTGATCCTCGACGACCAGCTCCAGCCGCCGGACGACGCCGTAGTTGAAGACGAAGCCGGGCGCGAGCGTGGTGCCTGCGCCGCTTGTGTGGACCACGGCGAACGGGCCCAGCTCCAGCTCGACCTCGCGCGGCGGGGCGACGTCGGCGTCGGTCTGATCGAACGGCCGGTAGGCCCACGCGCGGGCCGGCGCGATCGCCAGCGCGGCGAGCGCGACGACGGCGGCGCGGCGAGGGGCGCGGGTCATTCGGTGCTCGGGGCGTACGGATCGGGGATCGCCAGCACCGTCCCGTCCGCGGGCGCGCCCACGAACAGCGTGCGGCTCGTGGGATCGAACGCGACCGTGTGCGCGTCGGCGGCGGTCGCGACCTTGCCCAGCAACGTCAGCTTGCCGGCGGACGATACGCCGAAGATGGACAGGTCGGCGCTGCCGCCGCCGGGCACGTAAAGGTAACCGAGCGAGGCGGCGTAGCCGATGCTGTCGACGTCCGCACCCGCGGCGGCCTCCGCCACCACCTTCGATATGCGCAGGTCGACGACGGTCGCCTTGCCCTCGGCGCACCCTGTGAAAAGCAGGCCGCGCTTCTCGTCGAGGGCGATGCCCCGGGATTGCTTGCAGCCGTTGCGCCACCTCGCTACCAGCTTGTGGCTGTCGAGATCGATCGCGAAGCTCTCGGTGGTCCAGGTGTGGCTGTAGGCGCGGCGCCTGACGGGGTCGATCACCAGCGACTCGGGGCCGTCGGGAACGGCGATGTTCCTGGCGTGCGAGAGCCGCGTGGCGGCGTCGTCGGCGCCGGCACCGATCGCGGCGCGAAAAACCTCGATCTGCTTGCGCGAAGGCTCGGTGACCCAAACCTCGCGCGTCGCGGGGACCACGCGGACGTAGTCGGGCGCGCCCGCCAGCTTCACGGAGGCGACGATGTGGCCGCGCGTCACGTCGGCGACCTTCAACGTCCGCGACCCGCGATCGGTCGCGACGACGAGACCGGCGCTCGCGTCCAGCTCGGCGGCGGAGGTCGTACCTTCGCCGTGGCCGCCCTTGAACGATGCCGTCGCGCTGAAGCCCGCGATCGATACCAGCGCCTTCGTCGCGGGATCGATCAGCGCCAGGCGGCCCGTCCGCCCGCCGGGGACCAGGATGCGCTTCAGGCCGGGCGCGTACTGGATGTCATCGAAGCCGATCCCGCGCGCGCCGTCGGGGAGCGCGATCCTGACGGGCGGCGCGGCGGCGCCACCCGTCGCGGCGAGCAGGACCACCGTCGCGAGAGCCTTCATGGCAGGGGACCGTAAACCGACGACACCAGCGCCGCCAGCGCGTCCCGATCGGCGTCGGGCCCCATCGCCGCCTCGAACGCGCGGTGGGTATCGTCGTCGTGGGTGAGGAGCCAGGGAAACGCCACCTTTGGCCCGCGGAACCAGAGTCCGCGCAGCACGAAATAGTCTTCCAGCGCCTGCACGCCCAGCTCCATGCGGCGGTAGCCCGACTCGACGCCTTCGCTCGACCGGATGCGGTCGAGCATCTTGTACGCCCAGACGGTGCGCGCGATCCGATCGTCGGCCGGCAGCGGATCGGGACCTCTTTCGAACCGTTCGCGGACGCGGGCGAGGAGGGCGGTGCCCTCGCCGTCGCGCTCGCGCAGCACCTGGCCGCCCAGGATCCTCAGCAGGGGGACGTCGATCGTGGCCACGGCGTCGCGCGGGTAGACGAACAGATCGAAGTAGACGCCGTCGATGACCCGCGAATCCCGGAGCGAGGGGCCGTCGTCGCGGATGCACAGGACGTCGACGTCGCTGCCCTCGTCGACGTCGCCGCGCGCGCGCGATCCGTAGAGGACGACGGTGTGGCAACCGTGAGCGTCGGCCAGCGCGAGCGTCGTCGCGGCGATCGCGTCGGCGGAGGGCAGAGCGGTCATGGCCGCCTTTGTTTAGCCGGTCAGGGGATCAGACACCAGACGTTCAGCGTCGGGGTGGTCGTCTGATCGTCGATCGTGCCCTGGCCGTTCGTGCACGTGAGCGACGAGAGCGTCTTGCACATCATGCTGATCGAAGCGGCGTCCTGCCGCGCGCAGCCGCACGATCCGCAGGTGTCCGAGAGAGCGCGGCACTGGTAGTCGATCTTGACGGCGCCGTTCCATTCTTCGAAGAAGCAGTATTGGCGATAGGCCGCGCAGCGGACAATCGGGCCACACGCGAAAGTTCCGTCCGACGATCCACCGCCGCCACCGCCGGATCCGCCGGATCCACCGCCGCCCGTTCCCGCGCCGCCGCTCGTTCCCGCGCTGTGCGTTCCCGCCGTGCCGCCCGCCGCGCTGGTGCCACCGCTGCCGCTGGCGCCGCTGGTGCCCGACGCGCCCGCGGCGCCATCGCCCCTCAGGTCGGCGCCGTTGCTGGAGCACGCGCCGCCGGCGCCGAGCGCCAGCGCGAGAGCGACCGAAATTGAGAAGCGGCGCAGAAGCTACTCCTTCGCTTCGGGCTTCGCCTCAGTCTTGGTGTCGGTCTTGGCGTCCGCCGTCGCCTCGGCCTTCTTGGTCGACGATCCCTTCATGAAGAAACCCTTGAGCAGCGCCTTGTCCGCGTCGGACAGGCGGGCGCCGAGGTGCAACGGGTAGACGTAGAACCACTTGGGCATCTTGCCGGATTCGACCTGCTCCCAGGCCGTCTCGAAATCGGTCTGACGTTCGTCGTCGTCGTGGTCGGCCCACTCGGAGAAGTTCACGTGGTTGCGGCCGTTGTGGACGTCGCGCGCCATCAGCCACGAACCGGGCGCGATGCGCGACCAGAACGGCCACTCTGTCTCGTTGGTGTGGCAGTCGAAACAAGCGCGCCGCAGGATCGCGTGCACCTCGGGCGGCGCGTCCAGCGTGTACCGTTTCGGCGGATTCTTGCCGATTTCCTCGGTGTGCACGCCGATCACCTTGGCCGGGAAGATCTGCAGCACGCCGAAGCCGACCACGCCGGCGATGATCAAATTGCGAAGCCACTTCTTGGTCTTGGGCGTCACGGGGTCGCTAGCCTACCATCGGCCGCCGCGGCGTGCCGAGCGGCCTCGCCGCTGAAGTGAGCTTTCGCTGGCGTCACGGCTCAATGATCCTATTCGGGACCCTGGAGGGTCCCGAGCCCCCGCGACGGGCGGCGCCCGGCGAAGCCCGGCTCCGCCCACGCGATCAACCAACCCGGAGCCAGGCGACGACCTCGGTGGCGAACCGCTCGGGCTCCTCGACGAACGGCTGATGGCCGCTGCGCTCGAACAGGACCATCGTGGCGTTCGGCAGGCCGGGGAGAACGCCGTCCCAGAGCCCGTGCGGGACGGTGTAGTCGTGGCGGCCGTGCGCGATGAGCAGCGGTGTGCGCAGCGCTGTTCCCGCTGTGATGTCCCAGGTGGGCGCCAGCGTCCCGAGCAAGTGCTTCAACACACCTGGGCGCGTCTCGGCGCCCGCGAACAACGGCGGCGCGTCGAAGCGCGGGTCGAAGAAGCGCAGCGGGGTCTGGGCGTAGACCGCCTGCGCGGGCGCCGTCTCCGGCGATAGCTTCGCCAGGTTCTCCTGCAGCAGCCGCTTGCGCTCGTCGGACGCGTGCGCCTGGAAGTAAGCGGTCGACGCGGCGACCAATGCGGCCATGTCGCCGCGCGGCGGTGTCCCGACGATGATCGCGTGCGAGATCGTTTCGGGGCGGCGCCGCGCGTATTCCACGGCGAGCATCCCCACCGCCGAGTGTCCGAGGACCGCCACGCGCGGCACACCGAGCGCCACGCGGACGGCGTCGAGATCGTCGGCGAGCACGTCGAACGTCAGTCCGGTCGGATCGCCGGTGGAACGCCCGCTGCCGCGGACATCCACGAACGCCAGCGTCAGGTGCGCATCCAGCGCAGTGGGGATCTGGCGTTCGTAGGGCTTCGTCCCGATGGTGCTCAGGACCAGACACACGGGGCCGGCGCCCCGGGTCACGCAGTTCAGCTCGGCGTTCGCGACGGGGATCATCATCGCGGGTAGGTTCGCCGCGGACGCAGCGGCGGGTCAAGCGGAGGTCCGCCTGACCCGCGCGGCGCCCGTTCGCCTAAAAGAACAGGTTCCCGGCGCCGAGCGTGAAGTTGATGTTCGCGCCGATCTGATCGCGCGCGTTCTCGACGCGCGAGATCGCGTTGGAGAGGCTGCCGCCGCGCGACGACGCCGGCGCCGCGATCGCCGCGGCGATCTCCGCCTTCGCGAGGTCGATGCGGTCGACCGCGATCGGATAGAACGGCTGGGCGACCTTGCCGGTGGCGAGCACGTCACGGGCGTCGTCCAGCTCGTTGACCGCCAGCTGCATCAGCCGGATCTGCAGGTCGACGCGCGTGTCGGGGAAGCGGTTGAAAAGCGTCATGGCCGCGCGCAGCCGCTGCTTGGCGATGTCGAGGTTGAACGCGACGTTCAGCGCGCGCAGGAAGCGCCCGATGTTGAAGCCGTCGTTGCCGGCCAGCGTGATCGGCGCGCCGCCGAAGCGCGCGCGCAGGGCCAGGTCGGCCGGCGAGCCGGTGAACTGCTCGACGTAGAAGAAGACGGAGTCTTCGATGTCGCTACCGGTGTTGAAGACGTTGATGAAGTTGTTGTGGAAGAACGGGCCTGTGTCGGCCGCCTCGATCAGCGGCGGCGTGCTGAAGGTGCCGTTGCCGAACGAATCGAACACGCCGTTGTTGTCGGCGTCGAAGTTCGGGTGCGTGACGTTCTTGCCGCCGAAGCCGCCGTCGAACAGCGCGACGCCGTCGAACGTCGGGTTGAAGTTGGCGGTCGCGGTCAGGCGCGTAAACGTGTCGAAGTTGCGGTTCTTGCCGGTGTCCTGCGAGTTCGCGCCCGCGTTGAAGTGGCACACGTTGCAGCGCCCGCGCATCGGGTCCATGAACGCCTGCCGGCCCGCGTTCGCGTCGGCGTCGAACAGGTTCACCTGCGTCAGGTCCAGCTCGTTCAGGCGCCCGAGCGCCTGCTGGAACGCCAGCGTCAGGTCCAGTTCCTGTGCGGTCGGCACGCGGAAGTCGGAGGGATTGCGCGCCAGCGAATTCGTGTAGTGCTGCTTGACCGCGCCGGTCAGGAACGACCGCAGCGACCCGTTGTCGGGCGCGCCGTCGCCGCCCCAGCCGGTGCGTTCGATGGGCGGGTTGGTGGTGCCGTCGCCGGTGTCGGCCGCGATGCTTGTCTTCATCGACAGCACGTGGGGCACGCCGCGCAGCACGAACTTGTGCGTGGGGTCCTCGAAGCCATCGACGTTCTCGAGGATGACGCCGTTCTGGAACAGGCGATCGCCGACCTCCAGGTTCGCGAGCGCGGGTTTCGTCTCGAACACGAACAGCGGATCGTTCGGGTTGCTGGCGTGTAGGTTCGCGACGAACCGGGGATCGATCGTCGTGTTGTTGCTGGCGGGGTGACATGTTCCGCAGGTGCGGCCGTTGCCGCCGAACGTCTCGTTGAAGAAGATGTCGGCGCCGGCGCAGATCTGCTGCGTCGCGAGCCCGGTGACAACGCGCGGATCGGACGCGCACGCGGCCAGCCGGTCGGCCGCGGTGAGCGCGCCCGACTGCGTCTCGACGCGGTCGCCCGGGGCGGGCGTCGGGGCGCCGTCGCACGCGCCGAGCAGCGCCGCCGTCGTCATCGACGCCAATACTGGAAAACCAACCTTCACAAATGACATGGCCTTGCTCCTTTGTTTGGGTCGCCGCGAACGCACGGCCACCCGCGCGCGCCGCGGTCGCAAGCGGCGTGCCGCAGCGAACGGCGCGGCCGGCGATGCCGCCGCGTGCCCGCGAGTGGCTTCGCGCGCCACAGAACGCCGCGCCGGCCCGCTGCCCGCTTGTGGCGCGGCAGTCCACTGTGGACGCGGGAGCTACTTCATCAGCCGCGCTGCGCAGCGGCGACGCGAGCGTTCCTCTTTAGCAGCTCGACGCGATCGTTGACGTCGCGGAGCTGTTGCTTGAGGTCCTCGACTGCGACTTTTTGTGCCATCCGCGCCCGCCTGATGGTTTCCGGGTCTGGCTGCGGCGACAGAAGCGATGACGGCTCCCCACCTCCGTCCACCGAAGCCGCCTGGAAGCGCTTCTCGTCGGCGATGGTGGTCGCGACGGACCTCTTGGCTAGAAACATTTGCTGATCGAGGCCGGCGATGACCTTCGCCTGCTTCCGGGCAAGGACGTCGACCGACAGAGCTTCCGCCCGCGCCGCGACGTCGCGCAGCCGCGCCAGCGCATCGCGCGCGACCTTCCATCTCACCTCTGCGCCCGCCGCGTCCAGGCGGGTCAACGCCGCGTTCATCTCGGCGATGAACGCGCGCTGGATGCCCAGCGGTTCCGCGAGCGCCTGCTGGGTCAGGCGCAGCTCGTCGACGATCGCGATCGCCCGGTGCTTCTTCAGCTCGACGGCGGCGTTGCCGAGCTGCAGCCTGCGCTTGCTCGCCTTCCGGGGCAGCAGGTCCGCGGCACCCGCGATCACTTGCACGATCTCGTCAGCGTCGCGAACGGCCTTGCGAGCCTGGGCGCGCGCTTTTTCGAGCGCTTTCAGGTCCACCGGACCTACCGCAGGTCGGTCCGCCGGATGCAGCGGAGGCCGAGCGAGCCCTCGTAGTGGTTCGTCGACGTCGAGACGCCGTCAGGCAGCGGGATCACGTGGCTGCCGGTGAAGCCCGGCGCGAGCGTGCCCGACTGGATCGAGCCGTCATCGGCGCGAACCCAGATCGCCAGCGTCGAGTAGAAGAACCCGAGACCGCCGCCGCCGATCGTGTGCAGGTCCCACGTGTCGGCGACCTTCTGGAAGTCGGCTTCCGTCAGCGAGGCGAGATCTGCCTCGGTGATCAGGCGCCAGCCGGCGCCCATCTCGGTGCCGCAGATGTCGACGTCGTCGACCAGGCGCGGGATCCAATAGGGCTTGGCGACGAACTGTTCGTACGCGCAGCGGCCGACCTGGTCGTAGTTCGTCGCCAGCTGCGCCTGCGACAGCGGGCTGCCGTCGGCGGGCGCCAGCGTGATGGTCGGGTAGTAGGGCGCGCACTCGACCAGCAGCCAGTCGAACAGCAGCGACGCATCGTGCGCCATCTGCTGCTCGCCTTCGAGGCTGGTCGGGAACGGCGCGTAGATGACGCTCGTGCGCGGCACGATGGGCGCGGAGATCTCGACGCGCTCGGGCTTCACGACGATGGCGGGCGCGAACGAGAGCGCGCCGTTGTACTGGAAGGTCGCCGTGCTGTCACCACCCGCGCCGCCACCGACGCCGGTCCCGCTGCCACCCGATCCGGTGCCGATGGCCCCGCCGGTGCCGACCGCGCCGCCGTTGCCGCTGGTGACCGCGGTGCCGTCCATGGCTGACGGCAGCACCCTCTCGCTCTGACAGGCCAGGGTCGCCAGGGCCGAAACGATGGGCAACGTCGCGAGGAGTCCCGACCGCATGCGTGTCATTCTCCGACGGCGTCTGTTGCGGCGCAATGGGCGGCCGCCGAGCCGGTTTCCGCGCTGGTGGCTACTGTGCTCGGGGACGGCGATGCAAAGCTCGAGGAAGTTCGCGCCCGTCGTGGCGCTGCTCGTCAACGCGTTCGCCTTGGGCGCGGGCGCGGCCTGTACAGATCGTCACCTGCCCGGCAGCAAGGGCCCGCCGGGAGCAACGGGTGGTGGCATCGCGACAGGCGGCGCCGGGGCGGGTGCGCAAGGGGTGGCCGGTGACGGTGCCGTCGGTGGCGGCGGCGGCACGGGCGGTGACACTGGGGGTGGTGGCAGCGGCGCGTGCGCGAACGGCGCCGCCGTGTGCAATCCCTCGTGCGCGACGATGACAGGCAACGAATGCATCGGCGGCGACTGCTGCGCCAGCATCCTGGTGCCGGGCGGGAGGTTCAGCCCGGGCCTCACCACCGATCGCAAGCTGACGGTCTCCAGCTTCCGACTGGACAAGTACGAGGTCACCGTCGGCAGGTACCGCCAGTTCGTCGCCGCGAGCGCCGACTGGCGGCGGGCCGGCAACCCGGTCGCCGACGCCGGCGGTCACCCGAACATTCCGGGGAGCGGCTGGCACACGGACTGGATGTGGCCGGTCACCACGGTCTGCGATCTGCACACCGAATACAGCCTCTGGGGCGACGCCACGCACGACGCGTACCCGATGAACTGCGTCAGCTGGACGACCGCCGCCGCCTTCTGCATCTGGGACGGCGGTCGGCTGCCGACCGAGATGGAATGGGAATTTGCGGCGTCGGGCGGTGAGGCCGACACGCGATATCCGTGGGGTGACACGCCGGTGCTCACCGGCAAGGCCGACGACAGCGCCGCATACGCGGTGTACGCGTCGCTGGGCGACGGTAATGGCGACCTCATGTCGTACGGCGACATGCTGCCTGTTGGTTCGCGGCCGGCGGGGGCGAGCCCGTTCGGCCAGATGGATCTGATCGGCTCGCTGTGGGAGATGGTGCTGGACTCCGACAACCGCACCGCTCTCCCGAACGAGGCGACCGATTACGCGAACATCGATCGGCAGTCCTTCAATCGTGTGGCGAAGGGGGGAAGCTGGGAAATCGCCCCGATCACCGCGGCGTCACGCGCCGTGGTCACCGCGATCGGCGTCGACTACGCGATTGGCTGGCGCTGCGCGCGCGATCACTAGAGCGCCGGCGCGGAGCGACTACTGGGCGATGTCGGACGGCGGGCCGTACAGCGTTTCCTGCCAGAGCGCGTAGCCGAAGCGCGTGCCGCTGGCGCCGTTGATCTGGACGAGGACGTTGTTCTGGCCGTCGATCTCCTTGATGACCGACGCGTTCGAGAACGTGACCAGCGTGTTGCCGCCCGGCAGGCGCTGGACGTCGCCGAGGTTCGCCGTGTAGTCGCCGGGCGCCCAGCGGCGCATCTCCTGGCCGGCCAGGCTGTACTCGATCATCGCGGACATCATCGATCCGCCGCCGGCGTTCGCGAGGATGATGATGCTGTTGTCCAGCAGCTGGTGGCCGTGCTGGATGCGGCCCCAGGCCATGTTGCCGTTGGTGACCTTCTGCGACAGCTTCCACTGCAGCTGGCCGGCGCGGTTCAACACGTAGACGTCCGACATCACGTCGGAGAACGTGTACTGGTCCTCCTTCTGTGAGTAGCGGAGCGCGTTGCCGTGACAGCCGCTCGACGGGACGACGCCGGTCGATTCGAAGATCTCCTTCTTGGTGCCGCTGGGATCGATCTCGAAGATGCTGTTGCAGTCGCTCTCGCCGTACTCCAGGAACGCCATCGTGGCGCCGGTGACCGGCGTCAGATCGTGCGAGCCGACGGCGTTCGAGTACGTCTGCGCGTCCAGCGTGTCCATGCTCAGGCGCTGGATCGGATTGCCGGTGTTGCTCGCCGACGTCATCCACATGTTCTTGCCGTCGGCGGACATGCGCGCGCGCGCGATGCCGCCCGCCGGACCGCTGCGGCCCCACCAGACGATCTCGCCGTCGCGGTCGAGGATGAAGGGCACCGCGCTGCCGGTGCCCGACCAGTACGACGTGATGATGAAGCCGGGCTTGCGCGCGGTCGCGTTCATCACCTGAAAGCGCGAGATCGAGACCGTCGTGGTCGCCGGCCCGGTCATCACCGTGTAGTCGTTGCTGTTGTACGTGGTGGCGGCGTCGCGCGCGACGACGCGGAAGTGATACGTCTTCGCGGGCTTCATCCCGAGCAGCAACGTCCGGTGGTCGGTGAGCGTGAGATCGACCGGCGCGGTCACGCCGTACGTCGTATCGAGGCCGAAGTCGATGTGCGCCTCGGTCAGCGACGCGACGTTCACCGTCCACGTGACGATGCCGATGGTCCCGGGCGCGGCGCTGTTCATCGCGCTCGCCAGCGTGACCTGGACATTGAACGTCGCGGTTCCGGTCGCGCCGCCCGCGCTGCTACCGCCGGTGCCGGGTCCCATTCCGCCGGTGCCCGCGCCGCCCGTTCCGCCCGCCGCGCCGCCGCGCCCGGCCATGCCGATGGTTCCGGCGTTGCCACCGCGGTCTCCACTGGCGCCGCCACCGCCGCCGCTGCCAGCGACCGAACCTGCCGCACCGGCGCTCGCGCCGGCGACGCCGCCACCGGTGCCCGCGACGGACGCGCCGCCTGTGCCCGCGGCGGACGCGCCTGCGCCGCCTCCGGTGCCACCCGCGCCCTGCGTTCCCGCGGCGCCCGCGTTGCTTCCGCCCGTGCCGCTGCCCGGCTCGCTCGACGTCGGCGCGCACGCCTCGCCCGCGAGCAGGATCGACACGGCCAGAAAAGCCGCCGCTTTCGAGCTGAGGCGCTGCATCAGCGCACCGTGAACGTACAGTAGCGGCCCGACCCTTAACAGCTCATTGTCACGGCGCTCCGTCGAGCGAGAGGGCCTGGTTCAGCCGCCGACGGCCTGTTTCGCCTTCTTGATCGCATCCTGGAACGCCAGGCCCAGGTTGGTCAGCGGGACCGGGATCGAGGGCCCGGCGACGTGCGGCGCCTCCGGGAGCATCACGACGTCGGTCAGCGGCTCCGCTTGCGTGAGCGTCTCGCTCAGCGACAGGATCTTCTGCTCCTTGCGCGCGGCGGTGTCACCGAACGTCGGGAGGTCGACGGCGAGGTCGCCGAACTTCTCGACGATGAGCTGCAGGATCGAGGTGTGATCGAGGAGCCCCTTGAAGCACTTCCCCATCTCCACGTGCGGCGAGACGATGATTCCGGGCACGCGTACGCCCAGCCGCGTGAATGGCTTGTTGACCGTCCATTTGGCGTTGGGCGGCGGCTTGTACCCGATGTCGGGCGGCCTGACGTGGTCGAAGAACCCGCCGTGCTCGTCGTAGCAGATCACCATCATCGTCTTCGCCCACCGTTCGGGGTTCGAGGTGAGGATGGTGTAGACGTGCCTCAGGAACGATTCGCCCGAGCTCGCCGGCAGGGGCGGATGGTTGCAGTTGCCCGCCAGTCCGACGACGGTCGCGAAGTCGTTGTAGAACGGCTCGCAGTAGATGACGGACGGGGCGGGCCCCGAGCCGTGCCAATCTTTCTCCAGCTTCTCGAGCGTGTGCACGTGCTCGACGAGGTGCTTCAGCTGGTTGTCCATCAGCAACAGGTTGGTGGGCGGGCCCAGGTTCGCAATGGGCGCGGCGTCCACGTAGACGCCGAAGCTCGTACCGTTGGCTGATAACCAGTCGAAGATGGTCCGCTGGTTTGGCAGCGGGTGGAAGACAGGCTTCAGCCCCGAGGTGCTGTCGATCTCGCTGTAACCGCAGAGCGCCATCAGCCGGTTGGGCATGGTGTCGTCCGGCAGCGACGCGAACCAGCGATCACACACGAGGTACCGGCGGGCGAGGGCCGCCGTGATCGGAATGTCTTGCGGACGGCAGAACCGCATCGGCGCCGCCGAGCGATCGTTCTTCTGAAAGGCGAAGTACGACTTCATGAACCCGGTCATGGCGCCGCCGTTGATCTGGACATCGACCTGCTCACGAGAATGGGGGAGGTCGCTGGGCAGAAAGCCGTCGGGCGTCGCCATCGGCGGGTACGGCGTCCCTTCGGCGTCGGCGTTGGCCCAGTCGAATGCCGGGCCGGACTGGTGAAGCCCGTTGACGTCCGTGCGGCCGTCGAAGCTCTCGTGGCTCAGAAACCCGAGCAGATGGTCGAAGGACCGGTTCTCCATCATGACGACGACGATCGTGTCGATCTGCGCGAGGTTGTTAGCGGGTGCCATTGCGTGTTCCTTCCAAGGAGGTTCAGTGACAGCCAAGCTGCATTTCAACCATCAGGTCGGGCGGCGGGGCAGGAGGCACCGCGCCCGGAATGTCGGCTTCGAGGATCCATTCGCCGTCGGCGGCGACCGCGACGTCGGCGCTCTGATTGGACTCGATGCACACCGGCGCCGGGAGCCCGGCGTGGCTCGCGCAGATCTTCGTCGGCGTCAAAGCGCCGTCCTGGCGCGACTGGGGCGAGGACAGTTTCCGGGCCTGCAACTGTCCGCCCGGCGCGTTCAACTTGAATGTCGCGCGACAGTGCCCGGCGGCGTCGCAGGTCGCGCTGGCTTGCTTGCGGCCGCTCGGGAGCACCGTGATGTACTTGGTGTCGAAGGCCCCGGGCTCGCCGGGGTTCGCGCGAAGGGCCTTCAACTTCAGCGTCGTCGTCACGGCGGGGATGACTGTGCGCGACCCGGTCGGGGGAACGTCGCCTTCATCCCAGTCGGTCGTCCCGCGCTCCGCGCGCAGGCGGGCCGGACCCTTGACGTCCCAGGTGACCTGCACGGTCTCGCCCGGGCAAACGGCGTGGGGCTCGACGTCGAAGGCCTTGATGTTGTGCGCGCAGCAGCTCCCGCTCGCCAGCAGCGCGAGCCCAGCGATCACGGCCTTCACGCGTTCACCGCCCACGCCGCCGCCCACGTCCGCGGCCCGACGACGCCGTCCACGAACATGCCGCTCGCGGCCTGGAAGCCGCGCGTCCCCATGTCGGTCTGGCGGCCGAAGTCGCCGTCGATCTTCCCAACCACCGTCCAGCCGAGGTCGAGCACACGTTCCTGCCAGGCCCGAACGTCCTCGCCCTTCATGTGTTCGTTGGCGACGAACCGAAGATTTCGCCCGGGAAATGGGGGCGCCGCCGTCGGCCCGGTCGAGAAGCCGGCCATGTCGCGCAGCTCCTGGGCCGTCACGAGCAGCATGTTGACGTCGCAGTTGCCGACCACGCCGGCGAACTGGTGCGGCTCCGGCCCGTCCTTGCCGTCGGTGAACTGGAACGCCACGGGTTTTCCGACGCCGCGTGGGACCTCGAGGGGCTTTCCGTAGCGGGCGCCCCAGAACGGGCAATTCTCCATCTCGGTCCCGGTGGGGGCGCCGCGTTCTCTCCATTCCCTGCCGGCGTAGAACCACGGGTAGCGCCCATAGGCGCCCTTCACGGTCCGGATCCAGGCCTCGGCGGCAGCGATGGAGATCGATGCGCCCTCGAAGTCCAGCACGGGGATGCGACCTTCCTTGGGCGGAAAGTTCTGCAGGAAGAACTTCACATTGACGAGCCCGTACTCGAACCCGATCGCGACCAGCCCGTGCTGCTCGGCGCCCGCCAGATGCTTGTTGGTGGTGGGGTCGAGGAAGCTGCCCTCGGTCACCTTGAAAGCCAGCGCCTTGGCGTCGGTGGCGCGCGTGTAGTCGCTGAAGCTCGCGACCGGATGGTAGTGGCTGACGTCAGCGAACCGAGGCTTCGAGGGGTCGAACGCGATGGTGGTCATGGAGGATGCTCCTCGAACGAATGAATCCCGCAATGTTTCACCCGAACGTTGTTTACGCGGCTGTCGTCCCATGCAGTGCGGTCTACCTGATGTTCTTGTACGCGTCCTGAAACGCCAGCGGAATGCGGCGCCGCAGTTGTTCGTCGGCGGCGAGGGCGCGGGCGACGTTGTCGCGGAATGACTTCATCAGTGCGGGCAGGGCGCCGAATAGCTCGCGGATATGATCGCGATCGAGCTCGGTGCCGATCACGGGCAGCTTCACGTACCAGCGCACGCTTTCCACCAGGAGATCGATGCGCCCGTCCGGCATGTCGCCGGGAAACTTGGCCGCCAGCCCCGGATCGTTGGGGTCCGGGAACGCGACGAAGCGAAGCGCCTCATACCCGGCCGCCGGATCGGTGCCGTCCAGGTAGGCGAGGAACAGCTCCGTTACCGACGCCTTCACCGCCTCCACGGGTTGCGCCAGCGCCGGATCGTCCGCGTTCTGCTTACCGATGAAGAGCTGGCCGTCGCAGCGCGAGCGCCACGCGACGCCCGCGGCGTTCGTGACCGGCAGCCCTTCGCCGTCCTTGAGGCCAAGCGGGTGTCCCTGACCGTGGATGGTGTCGACGTGACCGTCCTGATCGTGCAGAAGCTTCGACAGCGCGCCCGCGAGCTTCTCGGATTCGCGGCGCGCGGCGCACCAGTCCCGGATCTCCGCGCGCGGAACCCGGATGTGCCCCGCCGCGAAACCGTCGGTCAGGAAGTGATCCGCGAACGCGTTGGTGAACAGCGCCTGCTGCCAGAGCTCGCGCGCCTTGGCCGGCTCGCCCGCCATCATCTTGCGCGCCTCACGCGCATAGGTGAGCGCGGTGTCGTGGTGCTTGCAGTAGGCGACGACGCTGTGCCAGCCGAAGTGGCTCGTATTGGCGATCGCGAGCTCGATGTAGTTCTTCGCGTTCCACCAGAACTTGATGTTGTTGTCGGGGTACTCGGGATTTCCTTTCTGCTGCTCCTTTATTGCCTCCAGCTCCTTGCCGAATCCCGTCTTGATGTCGGAGAGGTCGTTCTTCTCCCACAGCCACGGGATGGCGGCGCGCTTCTCCCAGTAGAGATCGCCCGGCGATCCGTAGAAGTCGCCCGACAGCGCCACCAGCTCGCCGTAGCGGAAGGTCTCGGTCCCGTCCTGACGAGACAGGCGATGGTAGTCGCCGGGATTGACCCTGCCGGCCAGCGGGCCGCTCGTCAGCGCGAGGTCGAAGCCGTGGTCCCCCAGCCAGACGTGCTCGCCCGATTCGAAGCGATCCTTCGCCGGGCGCCGATCGCCGTGATCCGCTTGCCCGAGGTGGAAAGCCCGAAGCGGATCCTCCACGCGGCGCGGCGGCAGCCAGAGCCGCTCGAATGACTTCCCGTTGGAGCTGGCCTTGTCGGCGGCCGCGCGCGCGGCGCGCGGTGCGTCCTCCTGGCTCGCCGCGATGACCGCGCGGGCGGCGTCGACCAGGCCGTACCCGTAGGCCGGGGAGCGGCGGTTCCCCTTGCCGTCGTCCACGTACGCCGATGGCAACGTCTCTCCCGACCAGTAGTCGACGATCGGCTGGGCCCCTTCGTTGTCGTCAATCTTCTCGGCCGTTTCGCTCAGGATCCGCTTCACCGTCTCGACGTCCAGCCGCGATCCCGGGCCGTGCCGCTTCGCGTACGCCGACTGCATCAGCGCGATCACGCCGCTGACCAGCGGCGCCGCCGACGACGTGCCGCCGAACCCGCTCGCGTACGAGCCGAGGGGGTTGAAGCCGCCCTCGTCGACGTCGGTGGTGACGATGTCGCGTGTGCCGCCGCTCGAAGGTGCGCAAACCCAGACGGCGTCGCCGTAGTCGCTGTAGTACGCGCGCTTGTTCTGGTCGGTGCTCGCGGCGACCGCAATCACGTACTTGCTGCTCGCGTATCCGTCGTTGGCGATCGTCTCCGATCCGTTCCCGGCCGCGAACACGACGGCCACGCCGCGCCGGTAAGCGTTCTCGATCGCGAGCTCGACGATGCGCGGGATCGGCCAGGGCTCGTTCGCGTATCCGTCGTAAGGCCCCCAGCTGCAATTGATCACCGCGGCGCCGTTCTCGACGGCGTGGTCGAAGGCGCGCGCCTCGGCCTCGTCGTCGGAGAGCGCGTCTAGCTTGATCGGGATGAACTTACAGCCGGGCGCGACGCCGCACGCGCCCGTGCCGTTGTGATCGGCGCAGATGAGGCCCAGCACCGAGGTGCCGTGCCACTGATCGGCGCCCCGGGTCGGCGTCGGGTCGGGCGTGCCGTTGCTGACGTCGAGCGGGCTGACGATCCGTCCTCCGGCGTTGATCTCCGGGTGGGTCAGCTCGAAGCCGTCGTCGATGACGGCAACGACCACCTCCGGCTCGCCGCGGGTGTGGTCCCAGGCCTCGGTCGCCTTGATGTCGGCGCCGGTGACGCCGCCGCCGAAGCCGTCGTTGCGCAGGTGCCACTGCAGGCGAAACAACCCGTCCGTGGGCATGGCCTGAAACTCCCGCCGGCGATGGAAGAGCGGGTCGGCACAGTCGAACACCGCCTCGTCGGAAGACTTCCCTTTCCCCGAGCGCGCCCGGAACGTCAGCGCCTGCAGCTCCTGGGCGAGGCGCACGGGCGACGTTCCGGTGTCCTGCGTGACGCTGACGACGAACGCGCCCGGCCGGTACGTGATCGCGCGATCCACTAGGAGCCCGTAGTGGCGGAGGACGTTGCGCTGCTCGCGATCCGGGATCGCGGCGTTGAACTCCAGGAAAAGCTGACCCGACGGGAAGATCTCGGTGTCGCGTCCGGCGTCACCGGTGCCTGCCTCGCTGGCGCGGCAGTAGGTGTGGTAACAGGCGGCGACGTGTCCCCCTTGCCGGCCGATCCCGCCGCGCACGAAGTTCATGACGGAGTCACGCATCTCCTCGACGCTGTCGTTGTTGCCCGGCAGGCGTCCCATGCCGGCGTCGGGTCGCACCTCGAACAACGCGATCCCCGTGGGGAGCGCCATCTTCCGGGCGTGGACACGCTTGCCGAACATCAGCGGCAGCCGCAGGGCAGCCTTCGCGGCGCTCGGGCCGGGGAGGTCGGTCTGGTAGTGCACCACGAAGCGGCTGTCCGATTCGATGTAGCTCACCTGCTTGCCGTCGCGGACGGAGCCGCGCCGCAGTTTGATGGATTCGCTCATGTCAGTGGGTCCTCACGCCGCTCTGTCGGGCGAGAAAGCGTTCGCGGTAAGCGACGATGTCGTCGGCGAGGGCCGCCGGGTGCCAGCGCCAGGTGTTATTCAGCCAGGCCTTGGGATCGTTGCCGGCCCTAGCGATGTCGATCGAGATGTTCCGAAGGTCTCCACCGCCGGCCAGCGTGGCGGCGTCGATCTCCTTTTCGACGAGATCGCGGCTGTAAAGATGGATGGCCGCCAGCTCCACCATCACGAGATCGGGGATCGGCTGCTCGTCGAGCGAGACGGGCGCGGGCGGCGCCGCCGCGTGGTCGTCCGCCTGCTTACGCCGGCCGGGCAGGCGGTCGACCAGCCGCTGTATCCAGTCCCGCTCGTCCGCGGGCGCTTGCTGTCGCATCGTCAGAAACCGGACGCGATTCTGAAAGCGCTTGAGCGCGCGGGGCGTCGTCGCCTGCGAGAAGATGATGGGGGCCCAGGCCTTCCACGCCTCGACGAACTCGTCGGAATCCTTCACCACCAGCTCGGGCCGCGACTTGACGATCTGGAAGCCCATGAAGCCGGCCCAGGCCACGACGAACAGCCAGAACAGCGATCCGATCGTCGTGCCGGCAGTCATTGCCGCGTCGAACTGACCGAGCTGCGCGGGGCGGCCGGCGATCTCGGCGTCGATCGCCTTTGCCACATCGCTCACGACCGACCTGTAGGCCTCGCCGCCCTTGGGATCCGGCGGCGCTTTCTTGCTCTTATCGTCGGTCCCTTCCGTTTTGACGGCGTCGACGACCTTGGCGACGTTCGTCGGAGTTTGCACGTTCTCACGGCCGGCGTTTGCGACGGCGCTCGTCGTCGCCGGTGTCTTCGCGCGTGTATCCGGCTTCGTCCCGAAACCGCTGAAGCCGGCCGCGAATGCGAGCGCGGCGACTGCGAACGGCCACAGCCGGAAGCTCGGGCGCACGATGTCGACGAGCTCTGCGACCGTCTTGCCGAGCCGCGACGGACTCTTCGCGTTGGCAGTCTTCCCGGCAGCACGGTCATCGCTGCGAGGAACGAGCAGCGCGCGCGCTTCGGAAGGTTCGAGGCGGGGGATCGGCACCTCGATGTTGATCAGCTTGTCGAGGTACTGGACGGCGTACTCCTGGCGGTGGACGCGGTCGTCCTTGCCGCTCATTTCCGCCGAGATCTCCTTGAATCCGAGCGCGACGCAGGGCTCGACCCGATCCCGATCGACGCCGAGGATGACGAAGCAGTCGCCCGACGTGACGAGGTAGTTGATGGACTCCAGCACGTCGAGCACCTGCTCGGGCTGGCAGCGGTCCAGATCGTCGATGAAGATCAGCAGCGTCCGTACGCCGAGCGCTTCCGATACCTCGTTGTACTCGGTGCGGAACTTGTCGCGGAAGCTGGACTGCTTGTCGAGGTCGGCGATCTTGGAGCTGTTGGCGTTGGTCGCGAGCAGTGCGCCCGGGTTCAGGCCGAACGCGCGCAGGCCGCGGAACAAGCTGACGGCGAGCGCGCCGAACGCTCCGATGCCGGGGAGGTGTGAAAGACCCAACCCCGCTAGCTGGTCGAGCGGCGACGCGGGCGGCTTCGTCGCGCTCGGGTCGAGGAGGTAGGCGGCCCACCCCTCCAGCGTCGAGAGCACCTTCTCGACGTTCTCGAACGGGTTGCCTGACGACATCGCGGAGCCGAACAGCCCGCCGCAGACGAACAGCAGCAAAAGGATCTTGAACGCGTGCTTGCGGGCGCGGATCAACAGCAGATGCGCGCGGAACATTAGCCCTTCGCGTCGCCAGAGCGGCGGGATCGCCTGGTTGCGGATCGCCTGCAGCAGCGAGGCGAGCAAGTGCTCCTCTTTCTGGTGATGCCAGGCGTTGAACCAGAC
>DATMZL010000190.1:0-2626 GCA_035607075.1 Polyangia bacterium | reverse complement strand
GACGACGAATCGCAGCGCATAGCGACCTGCGCCGAGGCCGATATGGAGAAGGCGCTGGCGGTGGCGATGGAACGGCCGAGCCTCGGGCTGTGCGCGGCGCTTTTTAAGCGGCCCGGCCCGGACGCAGGGTCGCTGAGCATTTGCGCCGCGTTGCTCGGATGCGCCGACCCGCTGCCGGAGATTCATCAGGCGCTCGAGCGGTTCGCCGGCACGGACGTTTCGTTTCTCACCAATCTGGAGCACGCGGCGGTCACGTTGTGGCAGGGGAACCACGGGCTGCCGCCCCTCGGGCACGCCTGGCTGCACCGCTGGGAGCTTCACGCGTTCGCGCTGGCGAACTGGCTCGACGGGCAGGACATTCGCGCGCGCTTCGCCGAGCTGGCGGCGCTGCCGCCCGGGTTGGTACGGCAGCAGCTGTGGGAAGCGTTCGGCCACGTCGCGTTGCTGTTCCGCTACCGGGACGCGCCCCGGCTGAAGGCCTGGGCGACCGTCGAGGCCCTCGATATCCTGCTGGCGCTGCTGGGCGAGAGCGACAGCGCGGCGGCCGCGAAGATCATCGCTGCGCTCGTCGAGGCGCGATACCTCTCCGATCAGCGCGAGCGAATCGGCGCGCGCATTCTTGCGGTCGCGTCCGATCTGGATCGGGAGACGCGTTACCGGTTGAGCGCGCTCGCGCGTTTCGAAGGGGTCCCGGATGCGGTGCAGGCCAGCGCCGACGACAAGCCGGCGCCCGGAACGATCGACGAGGTGCGACGGTCGACCGATTCCGAGGCGCTGCTGCGCGTGTGCCGCGACTCCAACCGAACGCTGGTGGCGGAGGCGCTGCTACGCCTTCTCGAGCTCGGGCCGGAGGCGGCGCCGGCGTTCCGGACCCTCGCGCGCGAGTGGCCGCGGTTGCCGCGGCCGGTTTCGATCGCGGAGAGCATCTCGCTGTGGACGGACGAGGAGGCGATCGTGCTTGTGCGCGAGTCGGTCTCCGATCCCGCCCTGGGCCCGGAGGCCCGCTTCCGCGCCGCGCGCGGCCTTGTCGAGCGCGGCGAGCAAGCGTTCCTCGAGGACGCGCTGATCGCCGCCGTCGTCGAAGGCCCGTCGGGGTGGTTCCGACCGGCCGACTGGGGAACGCTGACCCGCCACGCCGACCCGAACGTCTGCGCGCGCGCGCTGGCGCAGTCACCGCACCCGCACGCCTACCAGAACGCGGTCGAGCATCTGCTGGCGCAGCCGCACACCCGCAAGAACGCGGCCGCGCTGCGCGACTTCCTGGCGATGGGCGCCCGCCGGCCGCTGCACCTGCGGCGGACTGTCGCGCGGCGGCTGCTCGAGCACG
Organism: Polyangia bacterium; assembly: GCA_035607075.1. Taxonomy (GTDB): domain Bacteria; phylum Myxococcota_A; class Polyangia; order Fen-1088; family Fen-1088; genus JADGRB01. The sequence continues at coordinate 1,299 of DATMZL010000190.1, read as the reverse complement.
GGGATCTCACCGGCGTGCCGATCATCGCCGCGCAGCTCCTCGATCACGGCGAAGAGCTGGCGTCGGATCTGTTCGCGTTGATGCCGCCCGACGCGCGCGAAGCGCTGATCGTGGCGTTGACTGCGACGGCGTTGACCGCCGGCGATCGGCTGACGAGCGGTGGGCGGCTGATCGAGCTGGCCACGTCGGGGCACCTGAGCGTGGCGGCCGCGCAGACCGTCTTCATGCAACTCCTCGAGCACAGCTCGGACGGCGACGTCCGCGCCGAGGCCTCGCAGCGCGCCGATCCCGGTCCGGGGCGCAGCGCGAAGCTGGGCGCGCTGGCCCGCACGTTCGCGTGGGGCGTCCGCCGCGGGCGGGATCTGACCGGCCGGCTGTTCCGCATCCACATGACGCCGAAGCGGCAGGACCTCGGCTACACGTTCCTCAACGAGAGCCGCATCTTCGTCTCGCCGCTGCCGATGCTGCGCGACGAGCAGGACGGGCAGTCAGTCGTGGAGGGATTGATCCTGCACGAGATCGGCCACCACATGTACCACAGTGGCGAGGCCGCGGCCGTTCTCTGGCGGCGCGCCAATCAGGAAGGGATCGGAGACCTCTTGAACCTCGTTGCCGACGAGCACCTGGAACGAAACCTGCGCGCGATCGACGCGGAATACGGCGATCGCCTCAAGCGCCTGAGCGCGAACGCGTTCCTGCACGCCTCGCGCGAGGAGAGCGTCGAGGAGCTGCTCACCATCCTGATGGGGGGCGCCTGCAACGCGCTGACCGGCCTGCAGCTGGGCGTCGCGTACGATCCGGCGGCCGTCGAGATCTCGAGCGGCGCGTTGCTGCGCGCGCTCGACTGGCAAGAAGGTTCGTTCACGCGGTTCCTGCGCGCGCTGCGCCTGGGCCAGGGCAACCGCTGGAACGATCCGCTGGTGGCCAAAGCGCTGGCGCTGTTCGACGGCGGCTTCCGCCGCCTCGACATGGCCGGCGTCTACGACATCGCGGTGAAGGTCGCCGACATCTTCGGCGGCAAGCAGGCGGTCGCCGCGCTGTTCGGCGGCCACGAATCGATTCCGTGGTCCGGGCTCGAGAGCCAACGCCACGGCGACAACATCACCGACGAGGAGGTCCAGCGCGAGGTCGAACGCATCCTTGATCCTCGCCGAGCGGATGCGGGAGCACGCCCGGGGCGCCCTGATCGCTTCCAGCTGAACGTCAACCCCAAGGAGGAGTTCGACCGCATCGACCGGATCGAGCGGCTGCCCTACGATGCGGCGAAGCACCGCCCTGTCGCGTTGAGCGTGCGGCGTC
>DATMZL010000399.1:0-3400 GCA_035607075.1 Polyangia bacterium | reverse complement strand
CAGTTTCCATCCAAAGTTGTCCTCCCGGCGTCGGTGGACGATCGCCGCGATCACGAACGTCGCCAGTGCCCACATTGCGGCGACGAGCGGCGCGCGCGTTTCGCGCACGAAGCGCAAGATCCCTTCGGTCGCGTCGCCGATCGTCGACATCGCCCAGGCCAACCGAGAAGACTGCGCGCGCATTCCCCAGGCGCGCGGACCCCTCACCCTGACCCTCTCCCCGCTTCGCGGGGCGAGGGGATCGGAAGGGCGGGCGAGGGGATCGGATCAGCGCGACGGGCGGCGGGCGTCGTGGAACCAGGTGCGGTACTCGGTCATCTTCGCCTTCTGCTCGGGCGGCAGGTGGCGCTTGCAGGTCGACGCCTCGGGCGATCCGTCGGCGGCGCCCCAGCGCGTCTCGACGCAGTCGTTCGGGTTGTAGGCGATCTCCAGCGACGCGCGCCGCGCCAGCAGATCCGCGACGGTCAACTTCCAGGGCGTCCCGTCGGTGCGTGTGTACGTGATGGCGCGCGTGCCGACCAGGCTCGCGTGCAGCTTCGCGATCGCGTCGCGCACCGCCTCCGGCTTCTTGCCCGCCAGGTTGAACAGCTCGGGATGCTTGACGATCCGTTCCGGCAGCGACAGCAGCACGTTCATCGCGATCAGCAGGCGCATGTCGCGCGACGGCGTCGCGTAGTCCTCCCACGGCCCCGTGGTCTCGAAGATCTTCGCGCCGTCCGGCATCGGGATGGTCTGCCCGGCGCCCTTCTCCTTCTGGTACTTCTCGCCGTTGTCGACGGAGCCGACCCGCACGGTCATCTGCTCGACAAGCGCGTCCAGCGTCTCGCGGTACGCCTTCTCGGCGTCCAGCCCGGCGGGGTTGATCAGCTTGCCCATGCGCGCGTAGAAGCCGTCCGCCGACACCTTCTTCTGTTCGTCCGAAAACTTCGCGTGCGCCGGATCGGCCTTGCCGCCGATCGCCGCGTTCGCGATCGGCTCCAGCTTGCCGTCGGCGCCGCGCGCCAACGGGCGGAACGCCTTGAACCCGGGGCCCGCGCTCTTGACGTCGTTCGCGAACAGGAATGTCCCTTCCCAGAACCGCTTCCGCCCGATTGACGTGTCGGGCTGGCCGTCGACGGCCAGCAGCAGGCCGCCCTTGTCGGCCGTCTGGTCGACCCACTTCACGACGACCATCACGTGGCCGTATGGATCCGCGTAGATCGTCCCGGGGCGCAACGCCGAACGTTCCAGCGGCACCGGGTAGTAATCCGTGGCGTCGTCATCCAATCCGGTGCGCGCGCTGCCCGACTGCACGCGGTTCGCGAGCTGCCGGAAGAAGCTCTTCACCGACGCCAGCGTGTCCTTGCCGGTGGGCGCGTCGTCGTTGCTGTAGAAGTTCGTGCAGCGCGGCGGCCGCGACTCGGTCCCGCGATCGCAGTCGCGGAATCCGAACGGCAGCCCCAGCTTCCACGAAAAATACGCGCGCAGGAAGTACGGCAGGTCCGCGCAGTCGGGCGTCGCGGCGATCGCCGCCTTGTTCTTCGGATCGTCCTCGCGCAGCCCGAGGTACCCGAACAGGAAATTCCGCGCAGGATCGCGCAGCGCCTGGTGCAGCGGCCGGAAGTCCAGCGACTGATCGATGGGCGCGTCGAACAGCGTCGCGATCCACGCCGAGTACAGATTCTCGTACCGGCGATCCCACGCGTGCGCCGACGCCCAGACGTTCGCGCCCGGCTTCGTCGCCGCCGCCGCGGCCTTCGCCGCGACCGGAATCTTGCGGCACGCGATTGGCTTGCCGCCGCGCCGCCAGATCAATTGATGCGCCCCGGGGCGCGTCGCCGTGTACTCCGCCGACACGCTGGTCGGCGGACCATCGCGCCGCACGGTCGTCAGCGCCTTCTCGTCGCCGTGCGGGTCGGTCACGGTCAGATCGCCCGCGCCCTCACCCACCGCCAGGATCTTCAAGGGCTGGCCCACCATCGGCGCCAGCGGCGACCACCAGAGCGCCGCACCGTCGCTGTCGGTGCACGATCCTTCCAACTCGCGCATCGCGGGGGCGTCCTTCGCCGCCGGCTTGCTCTTTCCCTTTGCGGCCAGCACGTGTCCGCCCGCCGAGGCGCACAACGCAGCCGCCAGCACGGCACCTGATCGCAACCTGATGTTCATTTCGGCAGCATCCCTTCTCCGACGTTGGTCGTCTCGCGCGCGGCCGTCGGTCGCCGCACCGGCCCGCTGCCGATCACCAGCGTGTAACCGTGGCGCGCGACGAAGGCTTCGAACAGCTCCTCGGCGTGAATCTGCGCGCGGTCCAGCGCGCCCGCCGCCAGCGCGCCGCGCTCGAGCGCCGACCGCGCCTCTGTGTACCAGCGGTTCCTGTCCTCGGTCGAGATCGCGTTCAGGAACCCAGACACTTCATTAATCGTCTCGAAGCGCTGGATATCGATCGAAAGGATGCGCGGCGGCGGCAGCGTCATGCGGACCTGCCGCTCCGCGTGATTGACGACGATCCCGGACGGCGCGTCGCAGATGTCGAACCCCGCCGAGACGATGCCCGCGTAGAAGAGGTACGCCTCCGGCTCCTTCGTGAAGGGCAGGTCGACAGTCTTCGGCACCGTCTTCTTCGCGTAGTCGGCCAGCGAAACCTCGACGGTCGCCAGCTTGCAGACCCGGCGAACGCCCTGGAGGATCTGCACCTCCTCGGCGTGCGCCTCGCGTCTGGCGCGGTACGCCACGAGCGCGCCGGTCCCGAAGATGGTCACAATCAGCGCCACGTACCAGACGACCATGGCCCGGCGGGACCGGGGCTTGACCGGCAGGGGCTTCACATTGCTGAGGATACTCGAAGTCCCGTCCAACCCGTCCCCATGATACGAATGTTGGAATGCGCTGGCGCGACCAGAGCGGGCCTGCCCGCGTGCCGCGGCCAGATCAGGTCGAGGCGGCGCGGCTGAGGCACGGCAGGAGGCCGCGCATCGGTGTGCTCGTCGATTCGCTGCGCAAGACCTACCAGACCACGCTGCTGGCGGGGATCGCGGAGGTCGCGTACCGCCGGGACGTGGACATCGTCGTGTTCGCGGGCGGCGTGCTGGGCGCGCCGCGCAGCGACGGCATCAATCGCAATTTCGTTTTCGACCTGTGCGACAAGCGCAGCCTGGACGGCGTCGTCATCCTGGGCGGCGCGCTCGGGAACTACCTGGGTCCGGCGTCCGTGGCCGAGCTGTGCGCACGGCTCGCGCCGCTGCCGCTGGCCAGCGTCGCGATCGCGCCGCCCGGCGTTCCCGGCCTGCTCGTCGACGAGACACCGGGGATGCGGCAGGCGCTGGAGCACCTCGTCGTCCGTCACGGTTGCCGCCGCATCGCCTTCATCCGGGGACCGTCCGTCAACGCCGAAGCGGAGCACCGCTACGAGATCTACCGTACG
>DATMZL010001357.1:0-4302 GCA_035607075.1 Polyangia bacterium | reverse complement strand
GCCCGCGCTGTCCGCGAACACGCCCTGCAGCCACGGGATGACCGCGCCGCCGACGATCGCCGCGCACAGAATCCCCGACCCCTGCTCGGTGTGGCGGCCCAGACCGTCAATGGCCAGCGTGAAGATCGTCGGGAACATGACCGAGTTCAGCAAGCCGACGGCGATGATCGTGACGACCGCGGTCCACCCGGTCGTTAGCACGGACGCGACGACCAGCAGCGACGCAACCACGGCGTGCACCGCCAGCACCTTGCCGGCCTTGAACTTGCGCAGCGTGAAGAGGCTGCCGATGAAGCGCCCGATCATCGCGCACAGCCAGTACCGAGCCATCAGCTTCGACCCCTTGTCCTCCGCGAGGCCGAGGGTGTACGGCTCCTTGAAGTAGTTGACCAGCAGCGAACCGATCGCCACCTCGGCGCCGACGTAAACGAAGATCCCGACCGCCCCGAGCACCAGGTGCCGGTACTTCCAGGCGCTGCCGCGATCGGGCAGCGAGCCCGCCGCGCCGCCGCCCGCGTCGCCCGCGTTGGTGTCGATCTTCGGCAGCTTCGATCGCCAGACGACCACCGAGAGCAGCGCGAGGGCCAGCGCCAGCCCGACGTACGGCAGCTGGACCGCCTGCGCCTCCTGCGCCTGGCGTGCAGCCGGCGTCAGCTTTGCCAGCTCCACGGCCGACAGACCGGCGACCGCGAGGATGATCGGGCCGATGAAGGTCGGGAACGCCCAGGTCGCCAGCGAGTTGAACGCCTGCGTCAACGTCAGGCGCGAGGACGCCGTCTCCGGCTTTCCCAGAACCGCGACGAACGGATTGGCCGCGACCTGCAGGATGACGATCCCGGTCGCAAGGACGAAGAACGCGAACAGGAACAGCGCGTAAGACCGAGCCGACGCGGCCGGATAGAACATCACGCAGCCAAGCGCCGCGCCCGCCAACCCGACGATGATGCCCGTCTTGAAGCCGATCTTCTTCACGAACGACCCGGCTGGGATCGACATGATTCCGTAGGCGCCGAAAAACGTCAGCTGCACCGCCATCGCCTGCGCGTAATTCAGCGAGAAGATGCCTTTCAGGTGCGGGATCAGGACGTCGTTCAGCGACGTCAGGCCGCCCCACATGAAGAACAGGGTCGTCAGCACCGACAGCGGGACGAGGTAGCTCGGGTGCGAGCCGGCCGGCGCGGGCGCCCTCGAAGGCGCCGCAAACGGATTCTGAGACGGAGTCGACGGCGATTTCGGGGGGACCGAGGTCGACGGAATTCCAGCCATGTTCCTGCCTTCCTGACGCCTGCGTAGGCGAGTTCCCGACAGTAAACTACATTCGCCCCGACGGTCAACCACGGACCGCCGGCGAACCATTCAACAGAATGGAATTACTGCTGAATTACTGTGGAGACGGGGAAAGTAAGGCTTGCTTACGCGCGCGCCTCAGGCGAACGAAGGGCGCGTGGACGCAGGCTGGGAAGGCTGCTGCCCTTCGGGCAGCGTGATGTTCAGTTCCAGGACCTCGCTGCCGCCGTGGCGATCCAGGCTGACGGTGACGTTCGAGAGGTCGATCTTCTCGTAACGCGCGATGACAGCCAGCAGCTCCTGCTGAAGCTCCGGCAGGTAGTCTGCGCCGCCGGTGCGGGTACCGGCGCGCTCGCGCGCGACGATGATCGACAGGCGGTCCTTGGCGAGGGTCGCCGACTTGGGACGCTTCCGGAAGTAATCGAAGAACGACATGTGATGACCTCCGGTGGTTAGCCGAACAGCCGGCCGAAGAAGCTGCGCTTCTCATCCTCGATGAACCGGTGCTGGCGTTCCTGGCCGAGGAAGCGCGAGACGACGTCGAGGTACGCCTGCGCGACGTCGGTGGTCTCGTCGAGGATCGCGGGCGCGCCCTTGTTCGACGACTGCAGCACCGCCTTCGATTCCGGAATCACGCCCAGCAGCGGGATACCGAGCAGCTCCAGCACGTCGCCCACGCTCAGCATCTCGCCGCGCTTCACCATCATCGGCGAATAGCGGGTCAGCAACAGGTGCGTCGTGATCGGCTGGCCGCCCAGCTCGGCGCGGCTGGTCTTGGCGGCGAGCAGGCCGAGCACGCGGTCGCTGTCGCGCACCGACGAGACTTCGGGGTTCGTCACGACGATCGCCTCGTCGGCAAAGTACATCGCCATCTGCGCGCCCTTCTCGATGCCGGCGGGCGAATCGCAGATGATGTACTCGAAGCCCATCTCCTTCAGCTCGTCGATCACGCGGCCGACGCCCTCGGCGTTCAACGCGTCCTTGTCGCGCGTCTGCGAGGCGGGCAGCACGTACAGCTGCTCGACGCGCTTGTCGCGGATCAGCGTCTGCTGCAGCTTGGCTTCGTTGCGGATCACGTTGACGAAGTCGTAGACGACCCGCCGCTCGCAGCCCATGACCAGGTCCAGGTTGCGCAGGCCGACGTCGAAGTCGATCGCGACGGTCTTGAAGCCTTCCTGCGCGAGGCCGGTGGCGACGTTGGCGCTGGTGGTGGTCTTGCCGACCCCGCCCTTACCCGAGGTGATGACGACGACTTTGGACACTAGTGGCCTCCTTTGGAGCTGCGCATTTCATTCAACGGTCGTTCCGCCGCACTGCCAAATTTTTTGATCTTGTTTCTCCCTCTCCCGCTCGCGGGAGAGGGAGGGGTGAGGGCAAGCCTTGCGAGAGGCGACGTTCACAGCGGGGCGGCCTTGCACTCGCCGTTCTCCAGCCAGATCTGCGCGGGCTTGCCGCGCAGGGCCGGCGGGATCTCGTCGGCGCTCATGTACTTGTCCGAGACCGCCACCAGCTCCGCCTCCAGCTTCTGGCAGAAGATGCGCGCGCCCGTCAGGCCCTTCGCGCCGGCGACGGCGCGGCCGCGCAGCTTCGCGTAGATGTGCACGTGCCCGTCGGCAACCACCTGCGCGCCGGCGTTGACCGGGGCGAGCACGACGAGATCGTTGCCCTGCGCGTAGATCACCTGACCGCTGCGCACGGGCTGCCGGACCACCACCGGTCCGGCAAACGGCGGCTGAATGACGGGCGCGGGCGCCGGTCCGGGAGCGCGCGGCGGGACCGCGCGGCCCAGGAAGACCTTCGGCGCCGGCTTGATCCTCTCCGGCGGTGGCGTCGGCAGATCCGGGTCGGGCATCGCGTCGATCTCGGCGTCGAGGTTTCGCTCGCGCCCCGCCGACGGCGGCGCCTGCAGGATGCCCAGGCCCTCGCTCGCGATCGCCGCGCGCATCGCCTCGGGCACGTTGATCGCAGCGACCGGCACCAGCTTGCAGGCCTTCAGGATCGCGACCACCTGGATGATGGTCAGCGAGCTTGCCTCCTCGAGCGCGCCGAGATCGATCAGCACCGGCGCGTGCAGGAACATGTGCGGTAGCTGGGAGATCCGCACGCGCAGCTGCCGGTCGACCATCTGGATGTCCGAGCTGCGGAGCCGCAGCACCGTCAGCGGCGCCATCGTCCCCTTGAGATCGAACGCGGGCGGCCGCTTCGGCATCGCTGGCGTCGCACCTCTGCCCATCACGCGTTGCTCGTTCAGCCCGCCGGGTAGGTCCATCGTCGACTCATTCTGCGACTGGGGTGGACGGCGTCAAAAAAACGCATCGATTGAGTCGGGAACCCTCACGCACGCCAAGGTCGTTAGACGGTCCGGAAATTGCGACGACAGCCGTCCCGATTCGTCCGATCATGAGTCGATGCGTCCCGCCGTCCTGCTGCTGGCGCTCGCGGTCTGCAAGCCGCCGTCGGCGGCGCCGCCCCCGCCGGAAGCCGGCCGTGACCCCATCGCCGCCCTCGCGGAGACGGCGGCGCACCAAGCACGGAAGGGATTCTTCCGCGAGTCGAGCCGGACCTACCGGCAAATGGCGGACTTGCGCCCGTCTTCGCCTGCGCGCTGCCGGTGGCAGCTCGCCGTCGTCCGCAACACGCTGGCGATGGGCGAAAAGCGACAGGTCGTCGAAGAGATCCAGCGGCTCGCGGCGCTGGATCGCCTGTTTCGTGTCACCGCTGTGATGCCGGCGGACGTCACGCGGGAGTGCCACCTCGACCTGCACGATACGCTCGCGGAGCTGGTCTTCGTCTGGAACCGGGAGATGACGACCGGCTGCACCGCGTACGCGCACCACAACTGGCCGCTGCTGGAGACGCTGCTGCACGAATTCCTCGCCGATTTTCCCGGCGATGCGTGGGCGCCCGAGGTGCGCGGCGCGCTCCAAAAGCTGCACGAGCTCGAGAGCTGATGATCGGCTGGGTTGTTTTGGTTAGCTCTGTGCGTGCTTGTGGTAAACGCGGCGGGCGATCGCG
>DATMZL010000255.1:0-11903 GCA_035607075.1 Polyangia bacterium | reverse complement strand
GCCCGGGCACCGACTACCACGCGCACCTCTTCGGCCTCGGCTTCGGGCTCTTGATCGGCGTCGGCTGGGCGGTCGCCCAGCTGCGGCGCGGATGGCGCGCGCCGCGGGCCGTCGTGCAGGCGCTACTGGGCGCGGTCACGCTGGGCGCCGTCGTCGCGAGCTGGCTGATCGCGTTCCGCCACGCGGCCTAGCAGGCCGTCACGGCGGGTAGTGTTCGGACGTCGTGATGAGCTCGAATGAGTCGGGCGGGATTTCGGCGCCGAGATCGTAGAGGGGATCGTTCGCGAACGCTTCGGTGAAGTTGAGGCACGTCGCGCCGCTCAGAGAGTAGACGTCGCCGGTGTGCGGACCGACGACCTGATACGCACGGAATGTCGCGGACGGCCGTCCGCACGATCCCGGCGGCGATATCTGAATGCTCGCGGCCGACGGCGGCGCGGCCACGGGGCAACTCGCGTCGGGCCGATAGGGGCCGAGTGCGATCGGGATCGTGCAGCCAGCGTCCGCGAAGAAGAACGGGTAATCTGTGCCGAAGGTCGGCAGGCAGCGTAACGAGAGATCGGCGGCGGTCATGGGCGCGCACGGTTGCCCGAGGACGCTGTCGAAGTACCGATCCGTGCCGATCTCCACGGGTCCGTCAGGCGAGGCAGGGACCTGCATGTGAACGCGCGCGGACCCCAGTTCGACCACGCCCACGTCGGCCAGCGCGCTGTCCTCGATCTGTTGCCCGGGCGCAAAAATGTGAGAATTGCCGTCGTCGGGAACCTGGCCGGCGTAAGGCACAAAACAGGAGCCGGAGAAGTTACCGACGAAGGTGTCCGCCGCATCGAGCGGCGCGCCGATTTCGTAGTGCTCGACCGAGGCGATGGCGGTGCAGCTCGCCCCCGTCGTGTACCGGGCGAGCGAGTGGACCTCCGCGTCGCCGCACGCGTGGCCGCCGGCCACCCACGTGGAACACGTGTCATCCGAAAACAGCGGCCAACCGTCCCCGTAGTTCGTGAAAACGTCCAGCGGCTCCCACTTCGCGATCGGGGCACCTTCCACACCCCATCCCGGGATCTCGACCGATTCGCCGCGCAAGACGTCCCACGCCTTGCTGGCCTGGCGGGCGCCGTCACTGGCCCGCAGCCGGGTGGGCCGGATGCGCGCGCCGGCGCCGGGAGGGATCTCGACGGACGCATGCACGAGCGTCGCGAGCGGGATCTCGTCGCCCAGCGCATAGTACGCGCCGCCGGCGTCGGGCAGCGGCGGGGCAGGGGAACATATTCCCTGCGCATCAAGCGTGAAGACGCTGTTTTGATCGACCCACGCGCCGGTTCTGAACAGACGCGGCAATTGCGCGCAGTCCAGGCCGCTCGAGGGAGGCGCGATCACGTAGCGCGCCTGACAAGGAACGTAAGACACCGGTTGCGTATAGGCGGCATCGGCGTATTGCCCGTTGGTGCCGAACACGACGATGCCGGTCAAGGTTGGGATGCAGTACTGCTCGTCGCGCCGCCCGTGAATCAGGTAAGGCGCCGCGGGATAGCTGAACTGACAGGAAGCCTCGAGCGCGGTGTCGTACCAGCCGAGCAGCTGCTTGGGCGCATCGGGCGCCTGCTGCCAGATCGCTTTCAGCCGGATGCCGTCGGCGAACGGCGCGTCGTCCTGGGCCCCGCCGCCGCAACCGGCGGCGAGGAGGCAACCAAGCCCAACCCAGGACGAGCGCGCGTTCATGGTGGCGCGTCCGCTCCGGTCAGCCGTTCGTTCCGCCGTCCGTCGTCACGCCGCCGGTGAAGAAGTAGTAGTCGGCGGAGTACGGGATGCGTGTTTCGGTGGTGGCGGTGGTCGAGTCGCAGCCGCTCGCCGGGGCCGGGCCGCCCGCGGTGTTCAGCCGCTGGACGTAGGTGACGTCGCCGAACGCGCCCGGGCCCGTGCCCGTGGGCGTGTTCGACATCGCTTGCAGGAGCAGCCACGGCACCGCGCCCGCCATACCCGCCGCGCTGTTGACGCGCGCTCCAACCACGATGCTTCCGTCGGTGGAGGTCCAGTTCGGCCCCGCGCCGTGGGTGCCGGCCATCGCGAACATCGAATCGTAGAGCACCGCATCCGGCTGCTTCAGCACCCACGAATACGTCGTCGCGCCGCTGCCGCCCGTGCCGCCCGCGCCGCCGCCGCCGCTGGTGCCGCCCGTGCTCGCCGTGCAGGTGTACACCTGCACGCCGATCGCGTGGTAGTGGGACTTGTACGCGGCGCCGCTCGGCACCGCGATCGCGGTCGGTATGTTTGCGGGCAGCGTGCCCCACGCGGCCTGGCCACCACCGGTGAGGAAGTAGTAGTCAGCCGTGTAAGGAACGCGGAAGTCCATGCCGGCGGTGGTCGAGTCGCAACCCGTCGCGGGCGCAACGCCCCCCGTCGTGTTCCCGCGAATCACGTAGGTGACGTCGCTGAACGCGCCCGTGCCGCTGTTCGAGGTGGCGCGCAAGAGAAGCCACTGGACCGCGCCGGTGGTGGGCGCGGGCGCGTTTTCACCCCAGACCTTCGCGCCCATGACGACGCTGGCGTCGACGGTGGAGGTCCAGTTCGGCCCCGCCCCGTGCGTGCCGACCTGCGTGTTGCTCTGATCGTAGAGCTTGGCGTCCGGCTGCTTCAGCACGTACGAGTACGTCGAAACGCCGCTACCGCCCGCGCCGCCGGCGCCGGTGCTCCCTGCCGAGGCTGCCGTGCAGGTGTAGATCTGGTCGCCCGTCGCGTGCAGGTGCAGCTTCAGCGTCGTGTTGGCCGGTGGGTTCAGCGTCGGCGGCAGGTTCGCGGGAAGGCTCAGCCAGGGCGCTCCGCCCCCGCCGTTGCCGCCGCCGCCGTTCCCGCCGCTGGCGGTCCCGCCGGTCCCGGCCGTGCCGGTGGCGTTGCCGCCCGTGCCCGCCGTGCCCGTGGCGTTGCCGCCGGTGCCCGCCGTACCGGTGGCGTTGCCGCCCGTGCCGGCCATGGACCCGCTGGTGCCACCCTTCGCGCCGCCGGTACCACCCGTGGCGTTGCCGCCGGTGCCCGCCATGGCGTTGCCGCCGGTGCCGGCGATGCCGGTCGTGGATCCGCCGCTACCCGCCGTGCCGGTCGTGCCAGCCGTGGATCCCCCGGTGCCCGCGCTTCCCGTCGTGCCCCCGTGGCCGGCCGTTCCCGTGCTGCCGCCCTTGCCCGTCGACGGCCCGCCGCCCGAGTCACTGCAGGCGAGGCCGCTGGCCAACGCTGCAGCGAGGGTCAGGCCGACGAGCCTCGGTCCTACGCTGATGGTTTTTCTCGTGTGTGGGTTCATCGAAAGATCCTCCGCCCGATGGCGAGTGTGTGGTGTTGGCGCAGCTGACGCTCCGCACCTCTGGTGGTTGCTTCGCGCCTTTCAGCAACCGCCGTGCCGGCCCGATTTCCCCGGTCTTTTCGCGGCTGCAGCGCCGCGTCCTACAACTCGTCTGCTCAACTCGTCGTGCCGTCCGACTAGTTGTCGGATCACCTGGCTGCCTTGAAGATGCGGGAGACAAGGCTGCCTGGGTCACTGACGGTCCAGTAGACGTTGGCCGGATCGGTCGCGATGGCGGTCACCGGGCTGCCGCTTTCGCCGACCGTCCACTCGACATCGGGCGACGCGAATCGACGGTAGTGAACGATGCCGAGCGGGTCCCCGGCGTACACGGCTTGAGTGTCCACGGCCATGCTCGCGAACATGCGCGAGGTCCCGAATGCGAACGCGAACGTCGGCGAGCCGCCGCCGAGGCCGACCTCCATGATCGGGCCATTCATTTTCCCCCAGTAAACGTTCTTTCCGTCTACGGCGACGTTCGCCAAGGGTTGATAGGGCGCGCCCGGATTGAGCGGGTCGGGAGGCGGCCACGTTGCGATCGTCGTCGTTGACCCGCCGACGATCGGCACCTTCATCACCGTTCCGTCGGCCGTCACCCAGTAGACGTTGGTCGTGTCGACGGTGATGGCGGTCGGGTTGTTCAAGCCCGACGCGAGTATCATCGGTCCACCCCCTGAACGGGGGACCACGATCACCCGGCCGTCCGTCATCGTCCAGAACACGCCAGCCCCGGTCGCGGCGATCTGATTGACCGCTCCCGAGTTGTTGGAGATCACCGGCGTCAACGAGCTGCCGTCGACGTCGGCCTTGAAAATCTGGGTGGCGATTCCGGTCGGGCCATCCGACCAGAAGATGCTCGCGCCGTCGAGCGCGATCCAGGCGTTGCGTGCAGTGAGCGGTGCTACCGGGGACGGCGTGCCGCCCCCGACGGGAACCCTCATCAAGGCCCCGGCCCCGACATTCGCCCAGTACACGTAGTTCCCGTCCACGGCCAAGTTGCGAGGGTTGCCCACGTCGTCGGCGAGGACGACGTACGGGGGCGGGGCCATGCCCGCGCTGCCGCCGGCTCCGGCCATCGCCATCGAGCCGCCGCGGCCTGCTTTTCCGCTCGCGCCGGCGGTGGTGCCAGCGGTTGCCGCGGCGTTCCCGCTGCCCGTCGTGCCCGCGCGCCCGCCTGCCGCGGCCGCGCCTGTGGTCCCGGCGCCGGCGCTCGCGCCGCCGGTTCCACCCGGCGGCGTCTCCTCGAGCTTGCTGGTCGGCAGCGGCGGCACGCAGGCCGCGGCCGCGAGGAGGGTGAAGGTCGCCAGGAACGCGGGGAGGAAGGCGGGGAGGAAAGCGGGGACGAAGGCGGGGAGCGTGCGTCGCATTCGCGTTCCCAGGAGCAACCCGCGTGCCGCTACTTGCGCGGGCGCGGGACGCCGTACTCGTCGAGGCGCGCGATCAGCGTGCTGCGCGCGATCCCGAGGACCTTCGCGGCGCGCGTCTGGCTGCCGGCGCACTCGGCGAGCACGCGCAGGATGCGGTCCTTTTCGTCCTCGACCGCGCCCATCGGCGCCGTCGGTCGGGCCACGTCGACGGGCGAAGGCGCGGGCGCAGCGGCGAGCGGAGGCGTCATTCCCGGCGCCGGCACGTTCGCGAACGAGATCGCGTTGGCGGCCATGCTCTCGATGGGAAGGTGCTCGGGCAGAATCTCCGAGCCCTCGCACAGGAGCAGCGCCCGCTCGACGACGTTCCGCACCTCGCGCACGTTGCCGCGCCACGAATAGGCTTCGAGCAAGCGCGCCGCCTCCGGCGAGACCTCGGGCGCGGGCCTGTCGCCACCCATCTCGCGCGCGAACTGCGCCAGGAACGATCGCACCAGCGGCAGAATCTCGCTGCGCCGTTCGCGCAGCGGCGGGATGCTCAGCGTGATGCCGTTGAGGCGGTAATAGAGATCCTGGCGGAATCGTCCGGCCGCGATCTCCGCTTCCAGATCGCGGTGCGTGGCGGCGATGAAGCGAACGTCGATGGGCCGCGTTTTGACGCTGCCGACGCGCTGGACCTGGCGCGTCTGGATCACGCGCAACAGCGTCGCCTGCAGCTTGGGGGGCATGTCGCCGATCTCGTCGAGGAAGACGGTTCCCCCCGGCGCCGTCTCCAACAGCCCGGCCTTCGCGTCGGTGGCGCCCGTGAAGGCGCCCTTCTCGTGCCCGAACAGCTCGCTCTCCAGCAGGCCTTCCGACACCGCCGCGCAGTTGATCGCGACGAAAGGCGCCTTGGCGCGCGGGGACTTGCGGTGGATCTCCTGCGCCATGACGTCCTTGCCGACGCCGGTCTCGCCCAGGATGATCACGCTGATCGCGCCGCGCGCGGCGCTGCCGGCCAGGCCGTAGACCCGCCGCATGCGCGGATCCTCGACGACGACGCCCTCGACGGGCGCGGACAGCTCGCGGCCGCGCAGGCGCTCGCTGGACCGCGCCACCAGCGCCTCGGGCGTCTGGCCGTCGCGCGGGTGACAGGCGATGCCCGTGCGCGCGACGATGCTTTGCGCGCGCAGCCGGCCGATCAGATCGTTGTTGATCGCCGAGCCGAGCTCGGGCGGCGTCGCCGGAAGGAAGATCTCGTAGTCGCTCGGCCCGTACAGCGCCAGCATGTCGGACGTGCGCAGCGCCGGCGAGATCGTGTCGGCGACCGTGCCGGCAGGCTGATTGCCCTCGACAGCCAGGCGGATGATCGCGAACGGCGTCCGCGTCTCCATCGCGTGCACGCACTCTTCCTCGACGCGCGCCTCGAAGTGCGTGTGCGGCCAAACGCGGCGGTTGCGCGCCGCTGCGCGCGTCTCCTGCACCATCAGGATCGTCGAGCCGATCGTCACCGCCTCGCCCGGCAGCACGGCGACGCGCTCGCCGTGCTCGAGCGCGACGTCGCGGACCTTCGTCCGGTTGATGCTGCCGATGTCCTCGATCTCGAACATCCCCTCGGTCACGTGCAGTCGCGCGTGCAGCCGCGACGCGAGCGGATCGGTGATGCGGATGTCGGCGTTGTCGGCGCGGCCGATCGTCATGTTTCCGTTCTTCGGCAGCGCTTGGGCCAGGAAGAGGTCGGGCCCCATGATCAACAGATGGAACGCCGCCGGCGGTAACTGAAGCGGCGTATCGAACAGCGTCGTTAAGGAGCGCACGGATTCCAGCATGCCGCTGTGAAAAGCCAACATCGTGCCAGCGACGGCGCACGCGGCGTGGTGCGATCGGAGGCGATCACGTCAGTCAAGTTGTCCGTTTGCGCGACAAGTTGTCGTCCGAAAGCTCGGCCGCGCGCGCAGATTGCGCCGCCTCGTTCCGCCGCGGACGACGTATCGTGTGGCGCGCTGCTTGCTGACCGACGACGAATTGTCGCGTGAGGAGCCGGTGAGCCTAGCTCACCGCGAATCATAGCGGGAGGGTTCGGGAACCCTTTGAGGGTTCCCGAGACAGTTGTCCGACGAAATGGCAGCAACGCAATGCCCTTTTCTTTACACTGGCGCCGGCGATGAATGCCACAGCTAAACCGTTCTGGTTTGCGCTGGTGGCGCTGACCGGTTGCGGCAAATTCGCGGACAGCGTCTTCTGCGCGTCCGACGGCTGTGGTTGGAACGACGGCGACTGGGCGAAGGTCGCGTCGCTCGCGAATCCCGGACTGCCGCCGCCCGATCTGTCGAACGCCCTGACGATGTCGAACGATCCCGTCGTCGTCGAGATGGGGCGGATGTTCTTCTTCGACCCGGCGTTCTCGGGCACGGCGACCCAGAAGGACGCCATCAAACGCGACTCGCCGCCCGCGCGCGTCGCCAAGGGTGCCGCGCTCGGTATCTCGTGCGCGAGCTGCCACGATCTGGGCCGCGCCGGGATCGACACGACGTCGGCGCCCGGGCACGTGTCGGTCGGCGCCGGGTGGACGGACGTCAACGCGCTACCCGTCGTCAACAGCGCGTACCGCCAGGTGGTGTTCTGGAACGGACGCGCCGATTCACTGTGGGCGCTGAATGTCGCCGTCGCGGAGAGCCAGACGACGATGAACGGCAACCGGCTGCGCACCGCCCATCAGATCTTCGATCGCTACGCGCCGACGTCGTACCTCACGTCCCAGTTGATGAAGCAGCTTCCTGGCGTGAGCTGCAACGCGCTGAACGCGCTGTACGCGAGCATCCCCACGATGCCGCCCGACGGCAAACCGGGCGCCACCAAGGACTGTCAGGCCGGCGACCCCAACGAGCCGTTCAACGACGACTTCGACTGCAAGCTGAGCAAGGATCAGAAGACGCTGGTAACGACGCTGCTGGTGATCTGGTCCAAGGCGATCGCCGCGTACGAGCAGAGGCTGATCAGCGTTCAGTCGAAGTTCGACCAGTTCGTCACCGAGGGCGCCGGTTCGGGAGCGATCCCGGCGGCGGCCCGCCGGGGGGCGCGACTGTTCGTCGGCAAGGCGGCGTGCATCGACTGCCATTCCGGGTCGCAGCTCACTGACGAGCAGTTCCACGACATCGGCATCCCGCAGACGGGCCTCGCCGTTCCCACGACGGCGGACTGCCCATCGGGGTACACGCCGTGCGACTGCGTCGCGGGTAGCGGGTGCGCGCCCTGGGGCGCGTACGAGGGACTCAGGCGACTCAACCCGAAGAGCTTCAACCCGATGGCCGACGCGAATCCGTGGCTGCGCACGGGCCCCTTTGGCGACGCCTCGACGGACGTCATCGACACCTCGCGCAAGGCGTACGTCGACCGCGCGCTGACGGCCGACCTCAAGGGCGCCTGGCGAACGCCCAGCCTGCGCAACGTCGCGCTGACGGCGCCCTACATGCACGACGGCCGCTACGCGACGTTGAAGGACGTCGTCTGGCACTACAACACCGGCGGACGGGACGCCGGGCCCGAGCAGATCGGTGTCCGCGCCGCCGAGATCAAGCCGCTCTTGTTGACCGACGACGAGCAGGCGGATCTGGTCGCGTTCCTCGGGACGCTGACGGGCACGCCGCCGGATAGCACGCTCACGAGCCCGCCCACGCTGCCGGGCCCGGGTGGTGCGTTTTTCAACGGCTTGCCCGGCTGTCCACCCTGGCCGACGGGCGCGGCCGGCACCAACGGCGCCGGCGGGATGGGCGGGAGCGTTCCGCCCATCGCCGGGGCCAGCGGGCCGGGCATGGGCGGACGGGGCGGGGTGAGTGCCGCCGCCGGCAGGGGCGGCTTTCCGGGCGGCGCCGGGCGGGGCGGGTTCCCGACCGGGGCGGCCGGTTCCGGCGGGATCGGCGGTATCGGGGCCAGCGGCCGCGGCGGCGGCGCGCCGACGGACGGCGGGGTGCCGTTCGGAACGTGCGGTACCCTGATCGCGTCGCGATCGATCACCGCGTTCGAGGACACGACGCCCACCAATCCGATCCGGTTCGGCATCGCGCCCGCGACGAGTGGTCAGATCTTCTCCGACGGGGCAGGCGGCCTAGCGCCGATGCTCGCCATCGTCAGCGACGGCGTCGGCAACCGGATGCTGCACGCGCTGGCAAAACCGGCGATGATGCCCCCGGACGCGCCGTTCGGAACCTTCGATTTCGGGCTGCGCTTCGACTCGCCTATCGACACCACCGGCTACAGCGCCCTGCGGTTCACGATCAATAACCTGAACAGTTGCCCGCTCACGTTCACTCTCCGGTCGACGAGGGTCAGCGACGGCGGCCGGGACAGTCAGTGCACGGCCCAGGACGCCGGGGATGTCTGCCTGCAGGTCAGCGCGCCCGTTTCGCTGAACGGCGCCTTCTGCCTTCCGTTGACGCCCGGCTTCATAGACCTCACCTCGCTCGGCGAAATTCGCTGGAGCGCTTCCGTTTCTTGCGGCCTGGACGTGACGATCGACAACGTTGCGCTCGTGCTGCAGCAATGACGAACATCGGGGGGGTCGGCTGGTGGGGGGCGATCGCCGGTGCGATCGGGCTCTGCGGCCTGATCCCGGCGGTGGCGCGCGCGCAGGACCAGGACACGGCGGCGCCGGTGCCGCTTTCGGGGGAGCGCGCGCCGCCGCCGGACGACGCGGTCGGCGACGACAGCGGGGACGAGGGCGCGGACGCCGGCGACGAGCCCTCCCAGCAAGCCGCCGACGAGCGCTACGAGGCGCTGCAGGAGGAGGTCCGCCAGCTGCGCGGCGTCGTGGCCGGGCGCAAGCCGACGGTCTCGCTGGGCGGCTACGCCGACGTCGGTTTTTTCGCCGCGCAGGGTGACGGCAGCGGATTCATCCAGGACGTCGGTCCGCCGTCGGAGCGCTACTTTCCGCAGTACGCGGGGCACTACGGCTGGGTGTTCCTCGGCGACATCCTCGCGCCGGCCGTCAACTCGCGCGGCGAACCGGCGGATCTCGGCAACCCGCCCGGTGTCGATCGCCAGGACCTGATCGATTCGAACGGCGCGCCCAGCTTCATCGTCAACGAGGTCAACCTGACGCTGAACGGCGCGCTCGCGTCGACCATCCTCGGCACGGCCAGCGTCGATTTCATGCCGCGCACGGGGACCAACTTCCGTCTCGGCGACGCCTTCGAGGTCGACATCGCCCAGCTGGAATGGCAGGTCGGCGCGCAGCGGCGCACGTCGATCTTCCTCGGCAAGTTCGACTCGGTCATCGGCATCGAATACAAGTCGCGCAAGGCGAACCAGCGCTTCGGCATCACACCGTCGCTGATCGCGCGTTACACGACCGGAACGCCGATCGGGATCAAGGTCCGCAGCCATCTCGGTCCGGACGATCTGGTGACCATCGCGGGCGCCGTCACCAACGGGTCGTCGGTCATCGAACCTTTTCACTTTTACGACGAGACCGACAGCAACGCCGGCAAGACGCTGAGCGGGCGCCTCTCGATCGCGCCGCCGTTTCCCTTCCACCTCGAGCTCGGCGTGTCCGGGCTTTACGGCGCGCAGGATCGCGCGCTCGACAGCCGCCACCCGATCTGGTTCGCGGGCGCGGACCTGCAGGCGTGGTGGGGCCCCTTCTCGCTGGCGGCCGAGTTCCTGCGCGGGAGCGCCGACGGCGAGGTCGGCGCGGCGATCGATCTCGCGCACCGGGTCTACGGACTGCGGCTGAACAACGGCGGCTACGTGCAGCTCATCAGCCGGCTGTCGCGATACGTCGGGATCCTGGTCCGGGCGGACTTACGCGACGCATTCGTCTGGCTCGGCGATCCGACGCTGCCCGAGGGCGCCGAACGCCTGTACGTGACAAAGTCCTGGCGCGCGACCGGCGGCGTGCGCGTGGTGGTCAGCGAGCGAATCGTCGCGAAGATCGAGTACCTTCACAACGGCGAGTACGGGGGCGTCCCGCCAATACCGAACGACGTGTTCACGTCTTCGGTTGTGATGTCCTATTGACGATGTGGACAATGCGGAAAGGCGAGGGATGAGCCGTAAACGAGCAACGACCATGTTTGCGGCCGCGCTGGCGCTGGTGGCGGGCGGGACCGTGCGCGCCGAGCCGCCGGCCAAGTCGAAGGCGGCGCGCGGCCCGAGCGCGGCCGAGTTCGCGACGCTCAAGAAGCGCGTCGAGGAGCAGAACGAGCTCATCATGAAGCTCACCCAGCTCGAGGGTGAGCACTACGAGTTCCTGCTCAAACTGCTCCAGAGCACCCGCCCCGGCAGCGCCCCCATCGCCCTCCCGAACCCCCCTCCCGCTCTCCCGCCGTCCTCGGCCTCGTCTCCGTCGTCGTCCTCGTCCTCGGTTTCGTCCGCGCCTCCGCCTCTCGCCGCCGCACCCGCCGCGCCCGCCGACGCCACCCGCAAGGTCGCGACGATCGCCGGTCACGTCGACGTGAAGGGTAAAGCGTGGGGGCCGGTCATCGTCTACGTCGAGAACGTCAAGGAGCCGGCCATCGAACGCAGCGTCGAGATCGTGCAGAAGGATCGCGCGTTCGTCCCCAACGTCCTCGTCGTCCAGAAGGGAACACGCGTTTCGTTCCCGAACAGCGATCCGTTCCTGCACAACGTCTTCTCGCCGTCGCCGACATCGCCGTTCGATCTCGGCAGCTACCGCCAGGGCGAGAAAGCGGGCACCGTCCGCCTGTTCAACTCCGGCGTGGTCGAGGTGCTGTGTAACATGCACGCGAAGATGCGCGCGAACGTCCTCGTCGTCCCCAACCGCTATCACGTGAAGGTGGGCAGTGACGGCAGCTTCCGTCTCGAGAACGTCCCCGTCGGGGCCCGTCAGGTGATCGCGTGGACGCCCGACGCCAAGCCGATCACCGAATCGGTCGTGCTCACGCCGGCGGGCGCGACCATGAAGTTCGCGCTCGAGGTCGAGCCGGCGCCGCCCCCACTCGACAAGATGGGCAAGCCCCGGCCGATGTATCGTCAGGAAGAATAGAAGGCGAATCGGTGAGCAGTCCGTCGACCGCGCGTTCGGGTGTCGTGCTGCTGGCGGCCGGTCTGGCGGCGCTGGCGGCGACAGTCCTGCTCACGCGCCAGCGCGCCGCCGTCGACGCGGGGGCGCGCCAGCAAGCGACCGACGTCGCGCGCGCGATCGAGGACCGCGTGGGTGCGCTCAAATCCGAGCTCGGGCAGGACCTGGAGCAGGCGTCGGACATCCCCCAGCT
>DATMZL010000225.1:0-2563 GCA_035607075.1 Polyangia bacterium | reverse complement strand
CCGGTGGTGCCTGCGTTGCCCGTGGTGCCGCCGCGTCCCGCTGTGCCCGTCGTCCCGGCGTTGCCTGTCGTACCGGCCACGCCGGTGGTGCCTGCGTTGCCGGTTGTGCCGCCGCGTCCGGCTGTGCCCGTCGTGCCGGCGACGCCGGTCGTGCCCGCGTTGCCGGTTGTGCCGCCGCGTCCCGCCTCGCCGGTCGTGCCGGCGTCGCCCGTCATCCCCATGTTGCCGGCCGCGCCGGTGTTGCCGCCCGCGCCGCCGGTGCCCGTGTCGTCTGGTTCACCACCGGTGCAGGCGCCGAACAGCGCGGCGAGAGCGAAGGCGAGGGGGATTAAGCGCGATCTCATGGATCCTCCGTCGTTGCTTTTTTATTCGCCGGGAATCGGCGGTCGCGGATGAACGCCGGTCAGGGTCTCGATGTGCTGGCAGTAGCCACTCAAGGGATAGAGGCGCAGGAAATCTTCAGCCAAATCGCGCGCCCGCCCGATGTCGCCCGCTTGTACGAGCGCGTCGATGCGCGCGGCCGCGGCCGCATCTTCGGAACGCGCTTGCGCGACGGCAGGCGCAGGGCGAGCCGCGGGCCGGGGCGACACCGGAGGCGAGAGAGCAGGGCGGTGTGCATCGGCCGGGCGATCGACAGTTGCGACATCTGCGATGTTTGCGGCCGTCGCTGCGAACATTGCCGATGGTCTCCGCCGGGCGCGCGCGACGGCGGTGGTCACCGCCAGAGCCGCGAGGATGCCAGCAAGCAAAGTAAATCGACCGAACCGCATGATCGACGCTTTTGTTTGTACCACGGGAACCATCACGGAGTGGATGTGCGACGTGTCGGATACCTTCGGACGCGTTGCAACGCGACGCAGAGTTTTCGTCGCGTCCAGTTTGTGACGCGCGAAAAATTGCCGCGAAGAGCGCGCGACGTCGCGCGCGTGATACCTTGTTCCGGCCTCCGTGCGTACTCAGGGGATCGTCAAGCGGCGCTCGCGGGCCGCCGGTAAGCGTGCACGCGCCCGCACCACGCGCTCCGCCCCGAAACCGGCACGTCCCGCCGCGAAGGTCGCCGCGAAGGTTGCCCCGAAGGTCGCAAGGCTCGCTGCGAAGCCCGCGCGGCCCGACATCGAAGGCGAGCTCTCCGCACGGCGCAAGGCGCTCGCCGATCTGATGCACTCGAAGGTGCTGGGCCAGAACGACGTGAGCAGCGCCTTCAAGCAGATCACCGAGACCGCCGCGCAGGTGCTGGACGTCGAGCGCGCCAGCGTCTGGCGCCTGGTCGACAGCGGTGGCGCCATCGAGTGCATCGATCTGTACGAACGATCGCAGGGCCGTCACAGCGCCGGCGTCCGCATCCGCGCCGCCGACGTGCCCCGGTACTTCGGGGCGCTGCAGCGCGAGCGCGCGATCCGCGCGCACAACGCGCGCACCGATCGGCGCACCAGCGAGTTTCGCAAGGGATACCTCGAGCCGCTGGGGATCACGTCGATGCTCGACGCGCCGGTGTTCCTGCGCGGCAAGATGGTCGGCGTCGTCTGCCACGAGCACACCGGCCGGCCGCGGCGCTGGCAGCTGCACGAAGAGCTGCTCGCCAGCTCGTTCGCTGACTTCGTCGCTGTCGTGCTGGAGACGGCCGCCTGGCACGAGGCCGAGGATGCGCTGCGCGTCGAGCGCGACGCGCTGGAGACGAAGGTCGCGGAACGCACGCGCGATCTGCAGGAGAGCGAGGCGAACCTGCGTGCGCTCGTCGATTTCTCGCCGGTGTCGATGGTGCTGACGCGAATCGCTGACAGCAAGGTGCTGCTGGCCAACCGTCGTGCGGCGGCGATGTTCGACGTGGAGCTGGAAGAGATCTACGGGCGCAACGCCCCGGCGCACTGGGTGAACCTGGTCGAACGCAACAAGTACCTGGAGCACGTCTTCCGCCACGGGCGCATCGACGACTTCGAGACGGAGATGCTGACGTCCAAGGGGAAGAAGTTCTGGGCGTCGCTCTCCGGCCAGCGCTTGCGGTTCGCGGGCGACGACGCGCTGCTGGCGGCGATCGTTGACGTCACGGCGCAGAAGCAGACGCGCGACGACCTGCTGCAACAGGCGACCCACGATCCGCTGACCGGCATCTTCAACCGGCGCCACGTCGAGGACGTTCTGCGCCAGGAGGTCGATCGCGCCGAGCGCCACGCGCGCCCGCTGGCGGTCGCGATGCTGGACGCCGATCACTTCAAGAACATCAACGACACCTATGGTCACCCGGTGGGCGATCGCGTGCTCATGGCGCTGGTCGGCTTCTGCCGCGAGCACGTGCGCCGCGGCGACATGGTGGCGCGCTGGGGCGGCGAGGAGTTCGCGGTGCTGCTTCCGTCGGCGTCGCTGCGCGTGGGCGCGAGCAAGGCGCGGGTCATGGTGAAGGAGCTGCGCAAGCGCAAGTGGGGCATCGACGCCAAGGGCACGGTGAGCTTCACCGTCAGCATCGGGGCGACCGCCTGGAAGAAGGGCGACGACGCGGCGGGCCTGGTGAAGCGCGTGGACACGGCCCTCTACGACGCAAAAAAAGGTGGCCGCAATCGCGTGGTAA